>DAOVLS010000086.1 GCA_030631125.1 Planctomycetales bacterium | reverse complement strand
GCCATTCAGTGGCCCAATGGAAGATGGTACACGTACACAGCCCAGATTCAGATCCCGATTAACCCGGAGAAGGAAATCATCCACTACGATTGCCCCGAAAGCACAAACATTTCGGAGATCGTCGTAGAAACCAACTGCGTTCCCGAGCCGGCGACGATGGGCCTGCTGGTTCTGGGCGGCATCGGCGTGCTGCTGAAGCGGCGGCGTAAATAGGTTACAGACAAACCCGTTCCCTCACCGCATTGGGAGGCGGGTTCGATTTTCACTTTTGGCTGGTGGTATGCTTGTGGCACAGGCTTTGGAGCCTGAAGCGAAGGGCATACCACCGGCCGGGGCAATCTTCGAAACTTGGTGTTTCGGAGGTGCTGTCGGGGCGGTTCCCGGCAGCGGAGCAGTGAAAACGAGGAGCCAGAAAATGAGTAAACTAACGACAATCCTGATGTTGAGCGCAATTGTGGCGTTCGTAGCCGCACCGGCGGCGGCAGACTGGGATGAAACCATGCCTGCCAAGTGGGTGCAATTGCCGGACCTAACTCCGGAAGGTATTGACATCTACAACATGGAAAGCGCAGAGGGAATCCGAAAGATCCTCGCCGACGACTTCAAGTGCGATATCCCCATCCCGATTACCGACGTGCACTTCTGGGGTTCGTGGAAGGACGACAAGGTGGGCAAGATCACCAGTATCCACCTCAGCATCCACGACGACATCCCGGCAGCCGCTGATGGAACTGAGCCTACATACAGCAGGCCCGGTGAACAGCGGTGGGAGGGGAACTTCGTTGAGGGCGAGTTCACCATGCGCCCGATCCCTTCGCCTGATGAGGACTGGTACAACCCCAACACCGGCGAATATCTGCGGGATAATCACCATCAAGCCTGGCAGGTCAATATCGTGGATATTCGAGACCCGTTCCCGCAGGAAGGAACACCTGACCAGCCGATTGTATATTGGCTGGATATCGTTGTGAAGGTGGAGAATCCGGAAGAGCACCAGTGGGGTTGGAAGACCGCCAGAGAGCACTGGAACGACGATGCGGTCTGGTCTGACGGCGGCGAACAGTGGAACGAACTGCTCTACCCGCCAGAGCATCCTTACCACAACTTGCCGTATCCTGAAAACAGCATAGACCTGGCGTTCGTGATTACGCCGGAGCCGGGGACGACGTGTCTGCTGGTTCTGGGCGGAATCGGCGCGCTGCTAAGACGGCGGCGTAAATAGGTTGCAGACAAACCCGTTCCCTCGCCCCATCGGGGGCGGCGGGTTTGATTTTCACCTCCTGCCGGCGTCCCCTACGGACGCCGGCAGGAGAGGTTTAATCCGAAAGATTAAAGGAGCCTGTAAATGAAAAAGGCAAAAACAATCCTGATGTTGAGTGCAGTTGTGATGTTGGTAGCCGGTTCGGCGCCGGCGGCGCCGGGCCTGCCGATTACCAAGCCGCCGGTCCAGCCGGTACCCAGTTGGACAGGCCCGCCGATTGACCCGGACGCCAAACAGGGCCAGTGGTTCTGTGGCCTGGATACCGGGGAAGAAACGGTCCGCCCGTACGAGTTCCACGACAATGTCGATCCCGACTTTGGCGGCGGGTACGCCAGTCATCTGGCCATCAGAGGCTATGCCAGAAACGTGATGTATAACGCACAGGGCAATATCATCTCCTTCGCCATCAACGCGACGATTGAAAACGACATGCCGGCCCGGTCGGATTGGTGGGTAGGCAACAACAGCCACAGCGAGTACACCAACCCCCGCGAGCAGTACGTCGGAACGATGTACGAGACGAAACTGACTGCCGAGTTCGCCATTGACCCGTCCAAGGGGCCGGGGCCGGGAGTGTCCCTTTACCGCGATGTCGTGCCGCACATCGTCGCGGTGGATCACGACCAGTTGGGCTGGTACTGCTGGACGCCGGACAACCCCGAGGACAAAGTCCCCTGGGGCGACTATTACGTCCCGACGTGGGATTTCGGCGACATCCCAATGGGCGGGATGGCCAGCAGGCTGCTGCAATTTACAGTGGACGGCGGCGGCTTAAGCCCCGCCGATCTCCGCTACTGGGCCATACTGGAGTCTTTCGAGTATGAAGCGGACCTGCTGCTTAACCGCACCACGTCGTTGAAGATCAGCACGTGGCAGGACGACCTGGTGAACGACACGGGGATTCCGTATCCGGCGGACCCGCTTCGCGGCAGCGATTGTTCAGTATTCTTCGTTCCCGAACCGGCGACGATGAGCCTGATGCTATTGGGCGGCATCGGCGTGCTGTTGAGGCGTCGCAGGAAGTAGTAGATGGTTGACTGGTTGCGAGAGTATGATTACTCCAAGCCCACGGAAAATACTCCGTGGGCTTGGTTTTTTTAAGCAAATCCATCCCCGCATTGAGGGTTCTCGAACAGCGATGGTCAACCTGACCTTTTTTTTCGGAAAACTTTACCATATCCGCAAAATAGTTACTTAACCCCGCGCGTCCGTGAGCCGATGTAACCGTCAAGGCGGCACGGGCATCTCGCCCGTGTTACGGAAAGGCAAATAATATGGTAACGCTGCACGGGGATGGATATACCGAGTTTCGTTTCTTTCGCCCCTATGCCAAGCGCGTATTTCTCAGCGGCGATTTCAACGAATGGCGTTCCGATCAACTCGACATGATCCGTCAGGACGACGGATACTGGGTGCTTCGCCTGTCTTTGCCGGCGGGGGATTACCGGTTCCGTTACGTCGCCGACGATCAGTGGTACACGGACTTTTCCGCCTTCGGCGTCGAGCCGGGGCGATTCGGGCTTAACAGCATCGTTCACGTCCCGTCGCCGTTGCCGGCGAAAATCGCGGCGTAAAAAGAAGGGTGGCGTTATTGCGAAGCGGCAAGCCGCATGGCTTGCCGCTTCGCAATAACGCCACCCTTCTCTTCACCTTTCACTTTCCCCGGCTTGAGTATAGACTATCCGGCGTTATGGCGAAGAAGATGCCGATAGTCGTGGTGGCTGAACCTCTGGACGAGCCGAGCCTGGCGTACCTCGCCGCTCATTCCGAGGTCCGTCGGGCCGACCCGGATAATATCAACGAACACATCGCCCAGGCCGACGGGCTGGTTGTGCGGACGTACACGCAGGTGGACGAGGCGCTTCTGGATCGTGCGGCGAACCTGAAGGTAGTAGGTCGGGCCGGCGTTGCGCTTGAGAATATCGACGTGGCCGCCTGCCGGGCACGCGGCGTCGAGGTCGTCCACACGCCCGAAGCCAACACGCTGGCCGTCGTCGATTACACGATCCGAATGATCATCGAACTGAACCGCCGCTTCTGGTCGATGCCCGGACCCGTCAGCCCGGAAGAATTTCTCGCTACGCGCAAAAACAAATTCGGGCGATTCCTCTCAGGACTGACGCTTGGGATAATCGGCGTCGGACGCATCGGTTCTCGCGTAGGTCGGGCCGCCGTCGGATTGGGAATGACTGTCCTGTATAACGACATACTGGACATCGCCCTTGACTACCGGGCCGAGGCCGTCGATAAACCGTCGCTCTACGCCCGCAGCGACATTGTAACACTGCACGTACCCCTGACTGACCTGACGCGAGGCCTGATAGACGCCGATGCGTTAAACCGGTTCAAGAGCGGCTCACAGTTGATAAATGCCGCTCGCGGCGCGTGCGTGGCGGCGTCCGATCTGGCCGAGGCGCTGCGGTCCGGCAGGCTTTCCGGAGCCGCCATCGACTGTCACGAGCCTGAACCGCCGCCGAAGGATTACCCGCTCTTCGGCCTGGAGAACGTGATCCTGACGCCTCACGTAGCCGCCCGCGTACCGGCGGCGCTGTCGGCTATGTGCGAGGTGGTCTATGACGTTGTCGCCGTGCTGGAAGGCCGAACGCCGAAATACCCCGCCGCCGACACCGAAGGTTAACCGGACGAACACGGATCCCCGAATCAATTACGCCTCTACAATTTGTTGACAGGGGCTTGGGCGAATCTATAATTGTTCGGAAGCGTACATGGTAATTTAGAGTACCTTATACTTTTGCCGGGAGATGTCATGCGAAAGTTTAATACGACTGTCGGTGTGTCGATTGTTTTGGTGTTGGCGTTGACGGCGGGTTTGGTATCGGCCCAGCGGGTCGCTCCACCGGCCGGGGCTTCGGGGAGTGAGAAATTGCCCGACCTGTGGGACAATTTTCTCCATTACGTCCTTCTGGCCCGCCCGGACCTGGCAAAGAGTTACGGTCAGGCCATTATCGACGCCAAGCCCGATCCGCGGGACCTGTATAACCTGTCGGTGAAGGACGAGAAGGGCAGGGACGCCAGCAGCCTGATCCTCGCCCGTGGTCGGGCGCTCAAGGACCTCGGGGCTGTAGTTGATCAGATTGTCGGACTGATCGACGCCGGTTCGCTGGCGGTGCGAATGGACCCTGCCGAGATTGCGCGGTGGATCAAGATGCTCGGCGGGACGCCCCGGCAGTTCCTGGAGGCGACCGAGAGGCTGGTTGCCGCCGGCGAATACGCTGTGCCTCAGATGATAAACAAACTGTCCGACGTGAAAACCTCCGCCCTGCTGCGAGAGCGAATTGTTACCGTCCTTCCACGACTTGGGGGAAGCAAGCAGGGTGTGGCTGCGAGAGTCTCGGTGGTCCGCGCGCTTTGCGAAGCATTGTCGGCCGAAGACCCCTCCGTCAAGGAAGTCATCTGCCGGACGCTGGGCAGGATCGGATATCCGCAGGCCGGACCGTACCTGAAGGAACTCGCCGGACAGGAGGGCCTGATGGACCGGACGCAAAACGCCGCCCTCGGCGCGCTGTCGGCCTGTGCCGGAAAGGCCGCACTGAGGAAACCGACGGCCGAACTGTTCTACGACCAGGCGCTGAAATACTACAACCGCGAGGAATCCTGCAACCCCGACTCACGCTACGATACCGCCAACGCCTGGTACTGGCAGAAGGGACTGGGGTTGGCTTACAGGGTTGTTCCCCGCACCATTTTCAATGAGGTCTATGCGATGCGTTCGGCTCGCAAGGCCCTGGCGCACGACGCCGAGTTCGACCCGGCGGTGGTGATATGGATCGCCGCGAACCTTCGCAAAGAGGCCAATCTCAAGGGCGCCAAGGACCCGACTCGCCCAGCCGATCAGCCCGGGGCGGATTTCGCCGCCCTTGCCGGAGGCGCCGGATACCTCCAGCGCGTCCTGGCTCTGGCGATGAGCGACGGCGACGTACCCGTCGCTCTGGCGGCGATTGAGTCGCTGAGTCGGACCACCGGCGCAAAAAACCTCGTTGCTACGGTTGACGGCGGCGCCCAGCCTCTGGTGGCGGCTCTGACTTACCCGTCGCGCAGGGTGCGATACCTTGCTGCCGAGTCTCTCGGTCTGGCCCGTCCGCAAAAACGGTTCCCCGGATGGCACCTGGTGGTTCCGGTTCTCACCGAGGCTCTCCGCGCCACCGGAACGCCGACGGCCGTTCTGGCCGATCCCGACCTGGCCCACAGGAACAAGGTCAAGGACCTTCTCCGCGGCGGCGGGTGCAAGGTTATAGACAACGCGGTTTTCGGTAAGGCGCTCGCCGCTGCCCGCGCCGACGGCGGGGCGGACCTGATCGTCCTGTCATCGAAGATAACCGCTCCCGACGTGGCGAAAGCCGTCGCCGCACTCCGGTCCGAAGCCGTCTTCAGCCGGACGCCCGTTATCGTCGTTACCGCACAGGGCGATGTCGCCGGCGTGAAAAACATCGCAAAAGGCTACTCCCTCGTCGTTGTCCTTCCGGATGAAGGTCTCAATGCTGCGGCAGTGGCTGCTGCGATGAAATCCGCATCCGCCAAAGCCTCCGGCGCCGCTGCCATAGACGACGCCGAGGCCGCCGAATGGTCCATCCGCGCCGCCGAATGCCTGCAACTGCTGGCCATGACGAATAATCCCGTCTATGACCTCACCGACGCGACCAGGAGCCTCATCGCCGCGACGAGCGACAAACGCGACCCGGTGCGGATCGCGTCGGTCCAGGCCTTGGCGCAGTTCCGCGCCGCCGAGGCGCAGCGGGCGGTCGCCGCCCTGGCAGTCGATACCGACGCATCCGAACAGGTGCGAATCGCCGCATACACAGCCTTGAGCGAGTCGGTCCGCCGGTTCGGCAATCAACTTACCGAAAAACAGGTCCGGGACGTCATCGACGACGTAATGGGCAAGGGGTCGCTGGAGATTCGCAACGCCGCCGCCCAGGCAATGGGCGCACTGTCGCTACCGTCGAAAAAAGTCAAGGAACTCATCCGAACCGCAGGATAACATTCAGCGATTGTCTTCAAAGTATCGCCAGACTGTGATTGCGTAAGAAGCGAAGTTCGCTCCGTCGTCGGGCGCTGATGAGTCCGCCGCGACGGAGTTTGCCGCCACTGTCCCGCCGTCAGCAACAGCCCCGACCGCCCCGTCGCCGAAGAGGACGTTAAACCTCGAACCATGACACCACCCGGCACGGACCTTGTAGGTAGTCAGCCCCGCAGTATCGGGCGCCGGCTGGTGATGGTCCTGATACCAGAACGTGTCGCTCACAATCGCCCCGTCGGTGAAGTTCATCGAACGCTGTTCGCCGTCGGCGGGGTTAATCTCGCGGTAAGACAGGTCACCCCGAACCAATGGGACGGCCACGCGAATCCCGACCTGATAACCGTCACGGTCAACGGCGACTGGGATTGTCACGCCGCCGGCGGCTTGGGTGTATATGCCCAACAGTCCCTGTCCGGCCCAGTCAGCCAGGCAAGGCGTGGTGCGGAAGACGTCCCGGCTGTAGGGCATCCGAAGGCAATACGTACTGAACTTGGACGTATAGGGGAAGTAACTGCTCGCCCCGCCGGTGAGGGATGCCTCCGCGCCCGGGCAGACCAACTGCCCGGCCGAGATGTACCCGTCGGCGACGAGCCGATGGAGATTGACGTTTTCGACGCCCCGCCTGCCGAAACAGTCCGGGTCGTTCGCCTGGCTCTGCCCGCCCCAGTGCCCGCTGAGCGGGAGGTTGCCGCCATAATCGCTGAAGGCGAATGGCGGGAGGCGGTTTCGATTTGCGACGGCGAATTGCTTCAGGGCTGTCCCGACGCCGCGCATCTGCATCGCGCAGGCCGACATAGACGCCTGCCGACGCGCCGCAGAAAGCGACGGAATCAGCATCGCCAGAAGCAAAGCCAGGACCGCCAGGACGATGAGCAATTCGGCGAGAGTGAACCCCCCTGTCCCGCAGCCGCCCGCGGGAGAAAACTGCACAGACCCCCTGTCCAACCGCCAGTCTTCCATACCACGACCCTACTTGTTTCTGTAACGATCAACCAGCAGCATCACGCGCCGTAACGGCGGTGTCAAGTATGTGTCACCCATTAAACAAATTGTTACTGCTACGGCGGCGTTTCGTCTTGGCAATGGAGACGGGCAGCAGTTAAGATGCGGCACAACCATGCGCAACGGCGATCCAGTGGGGATGAAGGTCGTTCATCAGGCCAGCGGCGAATTTGAGGCCGAGCTGGTCTGTTTGTTGCTGCGCGCCGAAGGCCTGCCGGCGGCGGTGCTGGATGTGAACCTCTCGCATTGGTGCTGGCATGCCCGGCTCGGTTTCAACCGCGGGGGCATTCGCGTGGTCGTGCCGGCCTGCCGCCTTGGGCAGGCACGGGAAATCCTCGCCGATGCCCGCCGGGCCGGAAGCGAATCACCCTATATGCAGATCGATGAGGCAAACGACCTCCGAGGCGACGCGGCGTGGATGGCTGGAGCAACCATCGCCATCGCGCTGCTCTTGCCCCTGTTATCTCCCTGGCTTTTTCTGCGAGGGCTTCGTCAGATTACTCAGGCTGTCAGGCTCCCAGGCTCGCCGCTGTCGGGATGGAATAAACTGCACTTCTGGACAGCCATCGTAATCCTGGTTCCTGTTGTGTGCACGGTAGCGCTGGTTTTGTTTTGCACCGCGATGTGGTTCACTGATTTGGTTCCGTGGTGATCGCCAAACTGGTCGCTGATGGAGAAAGTATATGGCGTATTATCTTGGTATTGACGTTGGGACATCCGGTACGAAGGCGCTGATCATGAACGCCCGCGGGCGTGTGCTTGCTACGGCCACGGGCTCCCATACGGTCAGCTCGCCGAAGCCGGCATGGTCCGAGCAGAACCCTCGCCAGTGGTGGGCTGCAACGGTCCAGGCCGTCCGCGCCGCTATCGCCGACGCGAAAATCGACGGGGCGCAGATAGCCGGTATCGGGCTGTCCGGACAGATGCACGGGTTGGTCTGCCTGGACGATTCGGGCAAACCTCTC
>DAOVLS010000024.1 GCA_030631125.1 Planctomycetales bacterium | reverse complement strand
TGCTGCCTCACCGGCTGCGAGATGCCCAGAGGCTTCGCCGCAGGTTATCGTATTGGAAGGTCCCTTGGTTCCGTGGATGATTGTTACGTGGCAGGCGAGCATATTCGGAAGATACTTCAACAGCCAGAGCGGTGTGAGGTTGCCTATTCCTTCGCCGCCCCATTTTTTGAAGTCGAATTTCCCGTTGGTAACGGAGGTGTTAACGGCTGTTCCGAGTTCATCCAGGTCGGCGCAGATAAGCCCGGCTCCGATGTTGCATCCGATACGGGCGGGGTCTATATCGACGGCGTTTTCGTCTATACCCTTGGTGGTTATCCCGGCGTCGCGGAACGCCAGGTCGGCGGCGGCGACGGCAATCTCGATGTCGCGAGCCATTACCTTGACGGCTTTGCGATAATTGCGGGGTACGAATTTGCGGGCGGAAAAATCGTCCAACTGGCCGGCGACCTGGCAGGGAAAACCGGACGGGTCGAATAAGTCTATACGTTTGACGCTTTGGGCCTTCGCGCAAACGCTGTCGAACAGTTCGGCGACGCCGATCCCCCCGGCGGTTACCACGCCCAGGCCGGTGATGACGACGCGACGATCGCTCATTGGACCGGCGCCTCCACGAAACCCGCCAGAAGCCTAAGGAACTGACCCGTAAAGACAAAGTTTTCTTTGGGGAATTTCGTCCCGGCGAGGTTCTGGTCAATGTGCGAGAACATCAGGTCGATTGTGCCGATGTCTTTACCGTTTTTCCGGACGGTTCCGTGGGTACTGGCTGCCTGGTCGGTTATCGTTACTATTTCGGTGTGATATTTCAGTTGGTCGCCGGGAACGACCGGTTCGCTTATCTCTGCCTTGGATATTTTGGCGAGAATGACCTTCTCGCGGAACTCTCGCGCCTGGCCTACAAGTATTCCCGAAGTCTGGGCCATTCCCTCGATCATCAGGGACACCGGCATGACCGGGAAATCTTCCCAGTGGTCGTGCAAATGTTCTTCAGCCAGCGAGACGTTTTTGACGGCAACGGCCGAAACGCCGGGGGAGAACTCCTCGAAACGGTCAATCCAAATCCAACGCATCAGTGGTTCCACTAATTACACGAATTGAACGAATTTACAAATTCACGAATTTGCTAATTCGCGGTCTTGTTCTTGACGTAATTGACAATCGTCTGGACCTTGAACAGTTCCGAAAGTTTGTTGACGTCCGGGTCCTGGTCGAAGTCGCCGAATTCAACGTGCGGCATGGACTCTTTGAGTTTTACCAGTCCGGCGTCGGTGAGTTTCCCATCGGAGACGAACTCGGGATTATTAAGGACGTTGTCGGGGAACAGGTCGCCGGGGGGTATCTTGATACCGAAGGTCTTTTCCAGCCTGAATACGATGTCCAGGAAGTCGATGGACTCTGCCCCAAGGTCGCCCGTAAGAGTCGCATCGGGCGTAACTTCATCGTCATCAACGCCAAGCGCTTCGGTGAGCGTTTCTGTAACCTTCTGGAAAATCTCATCATCTGTCATTGGCATAACGTTTATTCTCCTGCTTTTTCCCGGTTTTTATCTGTGTAATCCGTGTAATCGGTGGACTTATAATGAATTTGTCCGGTAAAGTCAATGCGAAGTTGCCGAATTTGGATGATAAGGCCAAACCGACGAAAAAAAAGGATAGCAGGATTATGGGGATTTTAAGATTATGGGATAAAAACAGTAAAAAAATCCCCGTAATCCGGTAATCCCTGTAATCCTGCTATTTCAGTCTGTTTTTTTACCGGGACGTCTGTTTTCTCCAAATACTGTTCAATCTTTAGTTATAATCAAATTATCGCTTCAGTTCCGCCGATGAGTTTGAATCCTTCTTTCAGTTGTGCGATTATACGCTCATCGGCAGCCGCTGCCGGGGGAAAGAAATCGGCAACGTTGAAACTTTTCAGTTCAAGTCGTCCCTGTACAGCACTTTGCCCGTCGCCGACCGTTCCGATGCCCTTGAATTTTGTGATGTCGCCTTCGGTCTTGAGCAGTTCGACCTCGATTCGCAGTATGCCGCCGGGCGCGACGAAGTTTCCGTAGCGGACGTTTCGCGCCGCTGACAGCACGACCATGCTTTTGGAAAAATCCTGCTCCAGCCTGACGAGCCAGGCAGCGGCCTGGACGAGCGCTTCGAGCATCAGCACTCCGGGCATGACTGGGAATACGGGAAAATGATCCCCAAGGTACTCTTCTGCCAACGAGAGTGCCTTGATGCCGACGAGACGCTTTCCCGGCTCGATCTGCTCAATCCTGTCTATAAGGTTAAACTTCATTGTGCCTGTCCATTTCCAATAGGGATGACGCTTTTTATTCCATTTCGGTTTGTCAATCAAGCAATTTTTCCGGTTATTCACGGGCAATGCGAGGAAAACACTTGATTTGTCCGCCCCGGCCGTTAAAATCCGTTGAAATTTTGCTCCGGTTTGCTCGAGGCTGGCGTCTTGGTGGTGCACGCGGAGCGGGGATAATTACTATCTAGCGGAGAGAAAAATGGAAGTTGTAATCTGCCCGACATATGAAGACATAAGCAAAGCAGCCGCCCGGATAGTGGCTGATACGCTCAACGAGATTCCCGATGCCGTTCTGGGTCTGGCGACCGGTTCGACGCCGTTGGGGCTGTATAAAGAACTCATCCGCATGCACAAAGAAGAAGGCCTGGACTTCTCGCACGTTACCACCTTCAACCTGGATGAATACGTAGGCCTGTCGCACGACCACCCGCAGAGTTACTACTACTTCATGTGGGAGAACCTCTTCAAGCATATCAACGTGCCCGTGGAGAACATTCACGTTCCCTCCGGTACAGCCAACAATTACCGGGCCTTCTGCCAGTGGTACGAAGACCGGATCGACGAGTGCGGCGGGATCGACCTTCAGGTGCTCGGTATCGGTTCTGACGGACACGTCGCCTTCAACGAACCGACCAGCAGCCTGGCCTCGCGGACGCGGCTCAAGACGCTGACCGAACAGACCATCAACGACAACGCCCGCTTCTTCGATAAGAAAGAGGATGTTCCGATCTATTCCATCACGATGGGTGTCGGGACGATCCTTGACGCCGAGCAACTCATTCTATTGGCCAACGGTGAAGGTAAAGCCGACGCCGTCGCAGCCGCCGTGGAAGGGCCTGTTACCAGCATGATTACCGCCAGCGCCCTGCAGCTGCATCCCGAAGCCATATTCTTTGCCGATGAAGCCGCCGCCGGGAAACTCAAGATGAGAGACTACTACGACTGGATCCAGAAGAACAAACCCGGTTCGCCGGGGGCGTAACAATTGCCAATTTTCAATTGCCAATTGAAAAGAGGAATTGCCGAATGTTCTTTCGAATCGGTAATTGAACAGGTTTTTTGTGGATCAAATTTTTAGATGAACGAGATGCAGATTTCGCCGTTGAAATCACTGGGCGCTAGTTTCATCCCTGAGCAGTTTCTCCCTGCCGGTGAGGATGAGTATTATTTGCGTAATCAGCAGTTGGGCAAACCGGTTGATGCCTGGCGGAATCTTCGTCCCGAAGAACTCGAAACGCTCGTCAAGAACGGAAACACCGCCGAGAATTGGGAGACTGTCCTGGTGGCTGAACAGTTCAGCCCGCACCAGGTTATAAACTGCCAATTCTTCGGCCTGGTTCGCGTCGGTCGGCTTGAGGAGCTGGCATTGACCTATCACGACCTTTCCGTTCCGGTCGGTTTGAGCAACAGCCTGATTGTCAACTGCGACATCGGCGATAATGCAGCCATCCACCACGTCAGATACCTCGCGCACTACATAATCTCCGACCACGTTATCCTCCAGAACATCGACGAGATGCACACCACTGACCACGCCAAGTTCGGCAACGGTATCGTCAAGGACGGCGAGGACGAAGATACACGGGTCTGGCTTGACCTGATAAATGAAGCCGGCGGGCGGAGCGTCATGCCGTTCGACGGGATGCTTCCGGCCGATGCCTATTTCTGGGCGAAATTCCGCGACGACGCCGACCTGCCTGAACGCTTCGGACAAATGACTCAGCAGATGTTCGACTCACGCCGAGGGTTCTACGGAACGGTCGGCGAAAACTGCGTCGTCAAAAACTGCCGAATCATAAAAGACGTCAAAATCGGACCGGCTGCCTATATCAAAGGCGCGAACAAACTCAAAAACCTCACGGTCAACTCAAGCGCCGAAGAACCCACCCAGATCGGAGAAGGCGTCGAACTGGTCAACGGAATCATCGGGTACGCCTGCCACATATTCTATGGCTGCAAGGCTGTGCGGTTCATCCTGGGCGATAACAGTTCACTCAAGTACGGAGCCAGGCTGATACATTCGTATCTTGGCGACAACTCGACGGTTTCCTGTTGTGAATTGCTCAATAACCTGATATTCCCCGCACACGAGCAGCATCATAATAACTCGTTCCTTATCGCTTCGCTGGTGATGGGTCAGAGCAATATCGCAGCGGCTGCGACCATCGGCTCGAACCACAACAGTCGGTCGCCCGACGGTGAAATCCAGGCGGGTCGGGGCTTCTGGCCTGGGCTTTGCACGAGCCTGAAACACAACAGCCGATTCGCTTCGTTCGTCCTTTTGGCCAAGGGGTCATACCCCGCTGAACTGGATGTTCCGCTTCCGTTCTGCTTGGTCAGTAACGACGTCGCCGCCGACCGGTTGACGCTGATGCCGGGATACTGGTGGCTTTATAACATGTACGCGCTGGCGCGGAATTCGTGGAAGTTCCAGGCCCGCGACGCCCGCAAGCACAAACGCCAGAATGTCGAGTTCGATTCGCTCGCGCCCGACACTGCCGAGGAAATGTTCACTGCCCTGACCCTTCTGGAAGAATGGGCGGGCAATTCGGAGGTTCTCGCTCCGAACGTCGAAAACTCCCGTCGGAAAGTCGTTGTTCTCAAGGCCGACGAGGGCCGTCGCGCCTATCGGCAGATGCTTCACTATTATGCGATAAAAAACCTGATGGCCTATATGCAGGCCAATGACGGCGCAACGTTGGAATCCATGTGCGCCGAACTGGCAGGTCCGCGCTGCCTGCGGTGGATCAACCTCGGCGGGCAGCTGGTGACGGGCGACGATTTCGACGCCTTCCGAGCCGACATCAAATCCGGTAAAATCGCCGATTGGCACGGCGTCCATGAGCGGTACGATGAACTGTGGGAAAAATACCCGCTCGACAAGCAGCGACACGCCTTCGCGACGCTTCTGGAGTTGTTGGGCGCGGAAGAATTGACGAGCGAACTCTGGGCCGGCGCGCTTGATGAAGCCGTCGAGATTCAGCAATACATCTGCGATGCGACCCGCGCCAGCAGGGAAAAAGACTACGAAAATCACTTCCGGCAAATTACGTTCGCAACACCCGAAGAAGCCAAAGCGGTGGTGGGCGATATTGAAGATAATAGTTTCATCAAACAGGTTCGTGCGGAGACGAAGGAGTTTGAGAAATTAGCACAATCACTGAAAAATGACTAATGCCTAATGACCAATGTCTAAGTAATGTCTAATGTCCAATGACCAAAAACAAATGGAAAGGTTTCGGGCGTCTTTAAACATTAGTCATTGGTCATTCATTAGACATTGGTCATTAGAAATTAGACATTAGTTCTGTTAATGGAGAAATTGTTATGCGAATGATTTTGTACGATGGCCCGTCCGAAAAGAGGGCGAATTTTCACCCCCTGTCGCTGAGCAGACCTATATGGGAACTGCGATGCGGAATGAGCACGCTGATCGAGAAACTAATCGCAAAGATCGGCGCAACCGACACCGCCTGCTTCGTCGAAGCATACATGGCCGATTCCTATCGCGCCAAGACGGACATGAAGGTCAATGACCCAGCCACACTTGCCGGCGACGATTTACTTATCGTTAATGGACGGGTAAAGGCAGCCGGTTTCGACGTCGCAGCCACCGGTCCGAGCGAGGTCGGCGTTGCCGAAGACGGCGAAGTGCTTTACGCGCGAATCGCAGCCGACGACCTGCCCAAACTGAAAACCGGCGGAATCGAAGAATTACTGGATTCAGCCAAGGCGTTGCTTCCGACCGTTACAACCGCCTTGGCGACGTGGAATTACACGTGGGACCTGGTGCTGGCGAATCCGGAGCAGTTGACCGAGGACTTCAAATCGGCTGGCAGGAACGGTATCGAGGGTTCTGTCGAGCAGCCTAATGCCATTCGTGGCAGCGACAAGGACGTTTTCATCGGTGCCGGGGCCGTCATTCATCCGATGGTTGTTATCGACGCCGAGAACGGGCCTGTCTATCTCGACGAGGATGTCGAGGTCCATCCGTTCACGCGGATCGAGGGGCCTTGCTACGTCGGTAAAAAATCGATCCTGCTGGGCGCCAAGTGCCGCGAGGGTAACAGTATAGGTCCGGTCTGCCGCATCGGCGGCGAGGTCGAAGAGTCCATCATCCAGGGCTACTCCAACAAGTACCACGACGGCTTCCTTGGCCATGCGTATGTAGGCGAGTGGGTCAATCTCGGCGCGCTGACGACCAACAGCGACCTGAAAAACGATTACTCCGACGTGTCGGTAATGCTCGACGGCCGCAGGCCGATCGGTACCGGCTCGACCAAGGTCGGCTCGCTTATCGGCGACCACACCAAGACCGCCATCGGAACGTTGCTGAACACTGGTTCCTACGTCGGTGCGATGGCGCTGATAATGCCGACCGGCAAGCCGTTGCCGAAGTTCATCCCGTCGTTCGCGTGGTTCCTCGAAGGCGTTACGACCAAGGGTTTCGGGAAGGGCAAACTCTACGAAACCGCCCGGATAGCAATGTCTCGTCGCAAGTGCGAATGGACCGATGCCGAGCAGGCGATGTGGGACGCGATTTTCGAGATGACCGCGCCCGGACGCGACGAGGCACTGCTTCGAGGACGACGGAAAATGCTGAAAAAATAACACACGAATGTTTTGTCGATCTTGAACGATAGAAACAGAAAATTCGACACAGAGACACAGAGGTTCAGAGAATAAAAAAACTATTTTTCTTTCTGTCTCTCTGCGTCTCTGTGTCGCAATAATCTTTGTCTGGTGTTGGAACTTTAGAATTGAAATATTTTTACAGAAGAGAGCAGATATAAACCATGCCGAACACGACGAAGTATTCAGTAGAGACGATCCCCGGCGGGTATCCGCGCGACCGCATTTTCAACCCCGTAAGCGTAGCCGTGTTGGGCGTAACGCCTACGCCGGGAACCGTTCCCTATGACATTTTCTACAATATCCTCGCAAGCGGTTACAAGGGCGTGCTGTATCCTGTCGCGCCGGGCAAGCGAAGCATCTCTTCTGTCCCCGCCTACCGTTACCTGACGGATATCGACGATGATATTGACCTTGCGGTGATTGTATTCCCGTCCAATGTCGTAGCCAGGGCGCTTCGCCAGTGCGGCGAGAAGGGCGTCAAGGGCGTGATAATAATCTCCGCCGGTTTCCGCGAGGTCGGACCCGAAGGCGAAAAACGCGAGCAGGAAATAAAGGACATCTGCGCCGAGTACGACATCTCGCTCGTCGGGCCTAACTGCCTGGGCGTAGTGAACACCGATCCGAAGATAATGCTCAACGCTTCCTTTGCACGCAAAATGCCGGCCCAGGGGCGAATCGCCTTCCTCAGCCAGTCCGGCGCGCTTTGCACAGCCGTTCTCGATTACGCACGCAACAGGAACATCGGATTCTCCAAGTTCGTCAGTTTCGGTAACAAGGCCGGCGTCACGGAAATGGGCCTGCTGGACTACCTCCACCAGGACGAGCAAACCGACGTGGTCCTGCTGTACCTCGAGGAACTCCGCGACGGGCGCGCCCTGATAGAGACAGCCCGGCGCGTAACTCGCGGCGACAACCCCAAACCGATCCTCGCGATAAAATCCGGAAGGACGCCCCAGGGCGCAGACGCCGCCAGCAGCCACACCGGTTCGCTCGCAGGTGAAGACGCCATATGCGAAGCCGTCTTTGCCGAAGCGGGTATCATCCGCCTGAACACCATCGAAGAACTGTTCGACACTGCCATTATGCTGACGAACCAACCGATGCCGAAAGGCAACCGTCTGGCCATCGTTACCAACGCCGGCGGGCCTGGCGTAATGGCGACAGACGCCGCAGTCGATGTCGGGCTTGAGATTCCGCGTTTTGAGCAGGCTACGACGGATAAACTTGCCGCCGCGCTTCCGGCGGCTGCGAATATAAAGAACCCCGTTGATGTCATCGGCGACGCGCGGTCCGACCGATACGAAGCCGCTGTCGGCGCGGTTATGGACGACCCGAATGTTGACCAGGCACTGGTGATCCTCACGCCGCAGTCGATGACCGACATCGAGGAAATCGCGCGCGGGATAGTAAAGGTCCACGATCGGACGGACAAGCCCATGGCCTGCTCGTTCATCGGTGCGACCGACGTGGCTGTCGGCGTCGATATCCTCCAGGCTGCTCGCATTCCGCACTACATCATGCCGGAATGGGCGTGCGGGGCAATGGCTGACGTGCAGCGGATACGCCGATGGCGAGAGTTACCCGATGAGGCGGATTATCAGCCGCCGTCGGCCGATCGTGATGCCGCCGCTGCTATTATTGACGCCGCTCCCGCCGGTTATCTCGACGAGGACCAGGCGCTGACGGTGCTGAAGGCATACGGATTCCCCGTACCGGAATTCAAACTTTGCCGCGATGCCGACGAAGCCGCCGAGTTCGCCGAAAAAAACGGTTTCCCCGCTGTCCTTCGCGTCGTCAGCCCGCAGATTATCCATAAATTCGACGTCAAGGGCGTCGCACTGGACCTGGCTGACGCCGATGCCGTTCGCCGCGCTTATAAAGATATGTTCAGCCACATCAGCGAGGCGATGCCGGAGGCTGAGATCAAGGGCGCATTGGTTCGCGGGATGATCCCGGCTGGGCGAGAGGTGATCCTCGGCGCTAAGTACGATTCGGCTTTTGGTCCTACGTTGATGTTCGGGCTTGGCGGGTTGTTCGTGGAGATATTCCGCGATGTAACGTTTGCCTTAGCGCCGATAGCGCCGTCCACCGCTACGAGAATGGTTCGCCAGGTCAAGGCTTTCAAACTGCTCGAAGGCGCACGCGGGACAGGCCCAGCCGACGTGGACAGCGTGGAAGAGTGCCTGTTGCGGCTGGGTCGGCTTGCGTTTGATTTTGAACGTATCGCCGAACTTGATATAAACCCGTTAATCGTCGGTCCGGACGGACAGGGAAGCAGCGTCGCCGATGTGAGAATCAGATTGAGTGAATAAAGTCAGTAGGGCGGGTCTGTCCGCCCACAAATGGAGAAAAGCATGGAAAAGAGTGAAATTACCGAACGCGCTATCAAGGTAACTTGCGAAGTTTTGAACGTTACGCCCGAGATGGTTACGCCCGAAAGCGATTTCGTGTTTGACCTTGGGGCAGAGAGCACCCAGTCGGTTCAGCTGGTAGCCGCCTTCGACGAAGAGTTCGATATCAACATGGATGCCGAGGACGCACTGGAAGTCCAGACCGTCGGCGACGCCATCGAATTTATCGAAAAGTACGTCAACAAATAAGCACGGCGTTTTTTCAGGCGAACACAACGGCGGCATAGCCGACAGAATCGTCGGAGCGTTGGGAGTACACTTGCCGCATCACCTCGGCGCTGGAGGTGTATTTAAGGGTCAGCCCGGCTGTAGCGCCCATCGCCGAACATGCGGCGATGGTGGCTGCAATGGCTCCGCCGCCGCACGCGCTCTGGTGGGCAGCGGTCTCGGCTATGACCTTATCGGCTTCCATCGACTCGATGAGTTTCAGCACGCGGGCGTCGTTTTGACTCGCCCATTCAAGCCCTGCCGACCCTGCCCCGCCCGGCATAAAACCGTACTGAGGACCGTAGTGCGTCAGGTCCGTACTGCCGATGACCGAAGCGTCGGGAAAATCCCTCTTGAGCACCTCGCCGACCTCCAGGCCTATACGGACGGCGTCAGGCGACGGCGAGATGATAATCGGGACGATTCGCACGTCGCCGCAGGCGGCCTGCATCAGCGGCAACTGCACCTCGATACTGTGCTCCCGGGCGTGGGCCTGGGTGTCCGCCCGAAGACCTGCACAATTTTCCAACAGGGCTTCGGCCAGTTCCTCGTCGATTGGAATCTCACCCATCGGCGTCAGCCAAGCGCCTTTATCATAGACAGCCCCGTCGCCGGCAGTACCCCAGTGATCCGCGCCGAAGATAACGACCCGGCCAAGGCGATTACGAGCCGCCAACGCCTTAAGCGTCATGGCCGCAGTCAAACCCGAGAAGACCCAACCGGCGTGTGGAACCAACCCGCCGAAAAGCGATTCGGGCAGGTCGCTCGGGACGGCTGCATCGTCGAGAATTTTCCCCGCGCTGCGCCGGCAGGCGTCCTCACCGGCCTCATAAAAACTCCCCGCTCGATACGGTTGGCGTTTCATGGCATATCCTCGAACCAGTTAGCATTATAGTGGTACTTATCCCGGTTACTTGTCGTTCAAGCCCGAAGGGCTGGCAGGCAGTATCCGGGGGTGTAGTAAGTGTTTAGCCTGACCAACGATTTATCGCATAATTGCGACTGTTGGGCGCTGTTCAAAAACCAAAGGCGCAAAGAAACCATATTTGCGTCCACGCTAAACACGTGCTTTGCCTTGGTCTGATCAAAACCCGCTCATGAACTGGAATACCCTGTCCAGGTGCCCCGGCGGGACTTCGTGTCCGAAATCAGGATAAATTGCCAGTGATTTTTCGGCCTTTATCTTATTATACGCTGCGAATTGCGTTGATGGCGGGCAGGTGGTGTCCATCAGCCCCATCCCCAGCAGCACCTCGCCTCGAATCCGCGGACACAGATACTGGACGTCAATGTAGCCTAGTTTGACGAAGACGTCTTCTTCGCGCTCATGCAGCGGGTCGAATTGCCGGAAGTAGGTCTGTAATTCCAGGTATGCGTTTTTGGCCAGGTCGATTTCCCATGTGCGTTTGTAATCGCAGAGGAACGGGTACAGCGAGGCTACCCGTTTTATCCCCGGCTCCAGCGAGGCGCACGCCAGTGTCAACCCGCCGCCCTGGCTGCCTCCCATCGCGCCGACGCGAGTTTCATCCACGTCAGGCATCGACATTACGATCCGGGCCAGTTGGGCGGTATCGAGAAATATTCGGCGGAACAGCATTTTTTCCGGTGGGCCGTCGAGGCCGCGAATAATATGCCCGCGAACCGTGTTTCCCACGACCCCGCCGACGTCTTCGGAAGACCCGCCCTGTCCCCGACAGTCGAGGGCGGCGACGGTGTATCCCATCGCGACGTAGCCGAGTTTGTCCATCCAGTCTCCGGAATTACCGCGGTAACCGTGGAACATAAGCAAGGCTGGGTGAAGATCGGGCCCATTCGTCGGGCACAAAACCTTCGCGTGAATCCGCGCGCCGCCTACGCCGGTAAAATACATGTCGAAACACTCGGCATACGGCGTCTGAAAATCTGACCGGACCATCTTCACCTGCGGATCAATCGCCTTCATCTCGGCCAGTCCTGCATCCCAGAACTCATCGAAATCGTCGGGTCGCGGGTTCCTGCCCTGGTATTTCTTCAATTGCTCCAGCGGCATATCGAACATCAACGGCATGACTGCTCCTTTTACTGTGAACCGGCAGGAAGACTACTCCAATCGGTCGGTTTTTGCAAGACATGACAAAAGTCCTTGGCGGAAATCGTCCTCGGCGGGTATGATTCCTGTTGCTATACTCAAGGCGGTTGAGGTAATGCCGATGACGAGCGATATGAGCAGCAATGATAATCAGCAGGCCGATCCGGCCGACGCCCTGGCGGATTTGGCCGACAGCAACGACGGCGAAATAGTAATTCCGGACGAGGCCGACGAGGTTGATCCGCTGTCTGCTCTGGATGCAATGGTCCAGACCGGCGACCCGGTACCCGACCCCGGCGACTTCGCCGCCGCTGCCGCCGAAACAGTTGCTGAAGACGTCTCCGACGGGATTTTTTCCGGCGCAGGTGCGCCTTTGGGCGCTTCCGGCAGGCTTCACGTAACGGCCGGCGACGGGCACCGCCGACATCATGTACATATGTATAAAAAAACCATGATCCCCCTGCTGCTTGTGGTCGGTGTAATGCTTATTGTGGTAGGTTTTGTCGCCGCGGTTATGGTGTTTCAGGCGGAACCGGACGAAAAGTTTTATACACGGTACAGCCAGATGAAAATTGTGATGTACGTCAGTTTCCCCCTGGCGGCGGTGGTGCTGGCCGGCGCGTGGTTGTTTCACCGGGATGTGAACAAATCCGGTCAAACCGGCAGACGGTAGTCATGGAATCAGGAAGTGGGAAAATCCCTAATCCGCAATCGGGCGCAGCCCGACCCTGGGCCTACCTGACCTGGCCCAATCGTCTTTCGCTGCTGAGGCTGCTGCTGGTAGCGCCGTTCGTGGTGCTCCTTCAGAACCATCAGGCCCAGCCGATTTATCGTTACCTGGCGATGGGATTGTTTGCGTTCATGGCGGCGTCTGATGTTGTCGATGGTGTTCTGGCCCGCCGGTTGAACTGCAAGACCCGGCTGGGGGCGATTCTTGACCCGCTGGCGGATAAGACGCTGATTGTCTGTGCGGTCGTTCTGCTTTCGCTGCCCGGCTCGGCCGTCAAAGGCGCGACCCTGCCGGGGTGGGTCGTTGTAATGATTGTCGGAAAGGACCTGTGGGTTGTCGCTGGGTTCCTGATAATTTTCCTGCTGACGGGCAGTGTACACGTCCTGCCCTCCTGGCCGGGAAAGATTTGCACAGCCGGACAGGTCGCTATGGTCGCCGCGGTCCTTATCAGCCCGGAACTGAATCTGCTTGGCCTGTCGGCCGGAACGCACCTGGCGAGGGTTTTATGGTACACTGTAGCCGGATTCAGCGCCTTGTCAGTGATCAGTTACACCCGGATAGGACTGACGTTCGTGGCAGAGGCGGATACTAATCACAACAACGACAACGCGGGTAAAGCCTCGTGAATTGAACGGAGAATTTTAGACGTGCCTTTTTCGCCGATTGAGGAAATTCTGGATGAGATTCGTACCGGCCGGCTTATCGTGCTGGTCGATGACGAGTCGCGTGAGAACGAGGGCGACCTTGTATGTGCAGCCGAGCGGGTTACGCCGGAGATAATCAATTTCATGGCCCGTTACGGTCGCGGGCTGATCTGCCTGCCTATGACGGCTGAAAAGGCGGACGCCCTGGCGCTGTATCCCCAGGCGACCGACAACACCTCGCGTTTCGCCACCGCCTTTACGGTAACTATCGACGCAGCCACGGGCGTTACCACGGGCATCTCGGCGGCGGACCGCTCGCGGACAATCGAGTTGGCCTGTCGGGCCGACGCTGCTGCGGGCGATTTCGTCCATCCCGGCCACGTCTTCCCGCTGCGCGCCCGCGACGGTGGAGTGCTCGTCCGGGCGGGACAGACCGAAGGGGCCGTCGATCTGGCGCGGCTTGCCGGGATGAAACCTATCGGCGTTATCTGCGAGATAATGAACGACGACGGGACCATGGCCAGGGTTCCCGACCTGAAAAAGTTCTGCTCCGCTCACAGCCTGAAGATGTGCACCATCGCCGACCTCATCAAGTACCGCCTCCGCCGGGACC
>DAOVLS010000368.1 GCA_030631125.1 Planctomycetales bacterium | reverse complement strand
TCGATGCAAACCTGATGGGCAAATTGCTCGAACTGGCGGACGTTCGTGGAACTGATACCGTCCTTGAGGTCGGACCGGCCACAGGTTCGCTGACCGAAGAACTCATCACCCGTGCCGACAAAGTAGTCGCCGTCGAAGCCGATGTCGGCTTGACCGGGGTTCTTCGCCGGCGGCTGGGAGGGGCCGGGAAGATAATCATACTCAACCGCGACGTCCTGGCCGGTAAGCACAAAATCGCACCGGAGGTGCTCGGTGCACTGTCAGAAGCCGGACAGGTCCAACTCGTCGCCAACCTGCCTTACAACATCGCCGTGCCGTTGATAATGAATTGTCTGGTCCTGTCCTGGAAGGCAATTTGCGGGGCAATCTCGCCGATTTGTTTCACCCGGCTGACATTTACCGTCCAGCGTGAGGTGGCCGAGCGTCTTTTGGCCGATCCGGGCAGTAAGGCATATGGGCCTGCCAGCGTCCTTGTCGCTCTGCTGACTCGCGCCACAGCGGGAAGAGTAATTCCGCCCGAAGCGTTCTGGCCCAGGCCTAAGGTGCACTCTCAGATGCTCCGTCTGGATTTCGACGCCGAAGCTGCCGAAAGACTCATCGATATAGAAGTGCTGTCTTCGGTGCTTTCTGCGACATTCGGACACCGCCGGAAGAAAATAACATCCGCGGCAAAAAGAACGGATTTACCGTTTTCGTCGCGGGATTTCCTCTGGTCCCTGGACAAGGCGGGTATCAACCCGTCCGTTCGACCCGAACAGGTCGGTCCGTCGGAATTTCTGACAGTCGCCAATGCGTTGTCTGATGTTGTTTCTCGTGAACCTCCGAATATGGTAGAATAAACTTGCAGTTGGTTTGAGTCTCGTCGCTCTTGCTCATTAGACGGTATTGCGGTAAAGTACCGCCCGTACTGGTGGGGGCGACAGGGAAATTGGAACAGATGACAGACTCTCAGAACAAAGATACAACGGGAAAAGGCAAGGCGTTTTTTGATCGCGGCGACCAGGTGGCCGAGACAGGCAACTGGGATTTCGCCATCCAGATGTATCTCGACGGTATCCGACGCGAGCCGGGAAATATCGAACGCGGACATGGACCTCTGCGCGAGGTGTCGCTGAATCGCAAGGTCCAGGGCGGAAAACCCGCAGGGTTCATGGAGGCAATGAAGCGCAAGGGAGGAAAGGAGCCTGCCGACGCGCTGGTAAATGCCGAATTCCTTCTGGCCAAGGATCCCGGAAACGTCTCGCACATGGTCACGGTGCTCAAGGCCGCTCGCAAAATCGACCAGCCCGAAGTGGTCAAGTGGATAGGTAACATCATTTTCGAGGCCATGAGGCAGGCCAAGCGCCCCGACAAGCGCATCCTTGTTATGGTTGCCGAGGCCTTCGCCGAGGCGGAAGATTACGCATCGGCCCTGTCGGCGTGCGACATGGCGCTGCAAACGGACCCGAACAACGCAGATCTTCAGGAGATGGCCAAGGACCTCTCGGCCAAGGGGACCATCAAACAGGGCAAGTATGACACCGAAGGTTCGTTCACCGAAAGCGTCCGCAACCTGGACGAACAAATGGCGATGTCGCAACGCGACCACCTCTCCCAGAGCAGGGACTTCCTTGAGAAGGAAATCGAAAAGGCCCGCGCCCAATACGAGGCGGCGTCCGACGAAGCCGTCAATATCAACGCCCTGTCCGACGCGCTTTTGAAGGTCGAAGAGGAGGGCTACGAAAACGAGGCGATCGACATTCTCAAAAAGGCATATGCCGACTCCGGCGAATACCGCTACAAGGTCCGCATCGACGACGTACGAATCCGCCAGATTCGCCGGAGGTACAACAAACTCAAAACCGACGGCCGGAAAGAACAGGCGGTGCAACTGGCGCGCGAACTACTGAAATTCGAACTGGAGGTGTACGCCGAGCGGGCAAGGAATTACCCGACGGACCTGTCGGTGAAATTCGAATTGGGCCGACGGCAACTGACCAACGG
Source organism: Planctomycetales bacterium (assembly GCA_030631125.1). The sequence goes on along the minus strand of DAOVLS010000368.1, from coordinate 1,306 downwards.
GCAGATAGACGACGCCATCGCCTCGCTCCAGCAGGCACAGCGAGACCCCAAAAGGCGAATCACAGCACTGACACTCCTCGGACAGGCCTTTGGAAAAAAGGACTGGCACCGCGAAGCCGTCGAAACCTACCAGAAAGCCCTGGAACTCGAACCGCCCGAAGTCCGCGCCAAGGAAATACACTACAACCTCGCCCAGGCGCTCAAGGCAATGGGGGAAAAACAAAAGGCATTGGACCACTTCTCCCGTGTCGCGCAGATGGACTACAACTTCCGCGACGTACGCGAGCAGGTAGAGACGCTCCGCAAAGAACTTCAATAGAAACACACACCCGCCGAAGCGGTTTAATATCATAGCAAGACATCGGGTACATCAGGGCTTCACCCGCCGACAAGCGGAAAAGGACGGCGCGAAATGCAGAAACGTCATGGGCTGAACGTGGTAATTGTCATATCGGCCCTGGCTGTCCTGGCGCCTCTCCCGGCCTGTCCGGCCGGGGAAATCGTCAACGACCGGAACGTCAAACAGGCCATCGACAAGGCCGTCGGTTATCTCTATTCCATAAGAAATAAAGAAGGTGTGTGGGACGATCCCAAAACGCCGGCGGATTTCAAGACTATCAGGAAAGGAGGCAAAGTAAGGAGCCTCCTGAAGGCCAACTGGCCCGGCAGGACCGCCCTGGCGCTTAATGCCCTGGCGTCGGCCGGTCAGCAGAGCGACCCCCGTTTCAGAAAGGCGCTGAAATGGCTGATGGCACAGGAGATGATCGGGACCTACGGCATCGGGATGCGGATGGAACTGGTCCACCGCCTGCGCGACAGCCAGACCTATCGTAGCGTGCTGGAGAAGGACAAAAGGTTTCTGCTCCGCTCGATGCGGGCCGACAAGGGCGGGAGAATGTGGCAGTACACTCCCCCGCCTTCGACCTGCTTCTACAGTTACATCGGGGATTTCTCCTGCACAAACTACGGCGTTCTGGGCCTGTGGGCCGCCGGCAACGAACGACTCGAAACTCCCGCTCGCGTTTGGCGGGACCTGGAAAGGACATACGTACTCGGACAACTCACCGACGGTAGTTGGACCTACTACCAGGCCCGCCACGTCCCGGCAGGCAGCAACAGCATCGGCAACAGGCCGTCGGCCTCGATGACCACCGCCGGTATCGCCAGCCTGTACCTGGTCATCGACCAGATATACGCCCGCAGGGGCAAACTCGGCAGTTACCGCAGGACACGCGCCTACAAATCCATCCGGAAGGGAATGAAATGGATGGAAAAAAACTTCAGCGCCACCGACAACCACGGCTGG
>DAOVLS010000174.1 GCA_030631125.1 Planctomycetales bacterium | reverse complement strand
CCTCCGCAGCACGGATTACAACTACCTGCCAAGCCCCGATGACATCTACGTCTCGCCAAGCCAGATTCGACGCTTCGGGCTGAAACAGGGCAACATCGTCGCCGGGCAGATTCGCCCGCCGAAAGAGTCCGAACGCTACTTCGCGCTGCTCCGAGTCGAGGCCGTTAACTACGAAGCGCCCGACAGACTGGCTGAAAAAGTCAACTTCGAAGACCTCACGCCCTATCACCCGGAAAGACGCGTATTCCTCGAGACGACCCCCGAAGAGATTAACATGCGCGTGGTCAATCTCGTTACGCCGATAGGCTTCGGCCAGCGGATGCTTATCGTCGCCCCGCCGAGGACGGGAAAGACCATCCTGCTCCAGAAGATCGCAAACTCCATCACAACCAATCACCCGGACGTCCATGTGATTATCCTGCTGATCGACGAGCGGCCTGAGGAAGTTACCGAGATGGAGCGGGCAACCATCGCAGAGGTCATTTCCTCGACATTCGACGAACCTGCCTCTCGACATCTCCAGATCGCCGAGATGGTCGGCGAAAAGGCCCGGCGAATGGTCGAGTTCGGAAAAGACGTCGTGATCCTGCTGGACTCGATTACCCGCCTGGCGAGGGCGTACAATACCGAAATACCGCATTCGGGAAAGATTCTCACCGGCGGCGTGGATGCAAACGCGCTCCAGAAGCCCAAACGCTTCTTCGGGGCCGCCAGGAAAATCGAGGAAGGCGGATCGCTGACGGTCATCGGGACAGCCCTGGTCGATACCGGCTCGCGGATGGACGAGGTGATCTTCGAGGAGTTCAAGGGCACCGGCAACAGCGAACTGCATCTCGACCGCCGGCTGGTTGACCGCCGCGTCTGGCCTGCAATCGACATCAGCCGCTCCGGCACGAGAAAGGAAGAACTACTGCTGGACCCGCAGGAACTCAAACTCGTCTATCGACTCCGCAAAGTCCTGGCCGACATGAACCCCGTCGAGGCAATGGAACTGCTGATAAACCGACTCCAAAAATTCAGCACAAACGCCGAGTTCCTCATGTCAATGAATATCGATTGACGATTGCGGATTGCGGATTGAGGATTTCCCCAAAAGCCCATGTACTGTTTTGCGTGGGCTTTTTCTTGAAAGAAAAACCATGAACTACCAAGCCGTTTTATTCGATCTTGACGGGACGCTGCTGGATACGATTGACGACCTTGCCGATTCAATGAACGCTGCCCTGGAGCAATTGGGTTGCCCCGGCCACAGCACAGAGGCGCATCGCTTTTTCGTCGGCGACGGCGTCGATACCTTCGCCCGCCGGGTGCTGCCGGAGGGCCGGCGCGATGAAGCAACCGTTACCCGTTGCGTCGAACTCCTGCGAACCGAATATGCCAATCGCTGGAACGTCAAGACCCGCCCATATGACGGTATCGCCGAAATGCTCAACGGCTTAACCGCTCGCGGTTTGACGCTGGCGGTCCTGTCAAATAAACCCGACGATTCCACGAAACTGTGCGTCGAAAAACTCCTCAGTGACTGGCGGTTTGACATGGTGCAGGGTGTCGCTGACGGATTCGCCCCAAAACCCGACCCAGCCGGGGCCTTGAAAGTCGCTGAAGAAATGGGCTTTAAACCGGGCGAATTCCTCTACCTCGGCGACACAAATACCGACATGCAGACCGCCGTCGCCGCCGGGATGTACCCCGTCGGCGCGACCTGGGGCTTCCGCCCCGCCGACGAACTATCCGCCAACGGCGCAAAAACCCTCATCAACCACCCCACAGAACTGCTGAAAATTCTATAGATTCTCAATCTCCACCGGTTCGATGGCCTCGGCAAGGTCGAATCCGAAGATGCGCGAGAAGAAGTATAACTCTGCCTCCAAAGCGCGGGTGATGTTTTTGGCCTGGCGGAATCCGTGCTGCTCGCCGGCGAATTCCACGTAAGCGACCGGTACGCCCTTGGCCCGCAAGGCCTCTACCATCATCTGCGCCTGATTCGGCGGAACGATCTTGTCCTCGTCGCCCTGAAAGAAAATCACCGGGCAATCGAACCCGTCAAGATGATGAATGGCCGAGCGCTCGACGTACAAATCCCGCCGCTGCGGGTATGGGCCGATGAGGCCGTCGAGGTAACGCGACTCGAACTTGTGCGTCTCAGTAGCGAGGGCTTCGCAATCGCTGACGCCGTAGTGGCTGGCGCCGGCGGCGAAGGTGTCGCGGAACGCCAATGCCGCCAGTGTCGTGTATCCACCCGCGCTTCCGCCGGTGATTGCCATACGGGCAGCATCGACCAAGCCACGCTCAGCCAGGTATTTCGCACCATTGCAACAATCATCAACATCGACAACACCCCACTGCCCATTGAGGCGTTCACGATACTTTCGGCCATAACCGGTGCTACCGCCGTAATTTACGTCCAGCACGGCGATGCCCCGGCTGGTGTAATACTGAATGCCAAGTTTCAGCGACGCCAATGCAGCCGCGGTCGGCCCGCCGTGAACCATCACCACCAGCGGCGGCTTCTCGTCCGGTAGCGCGACGTAATCCTTGTTCTTCGGCGCGTAGAAAAGTCCATGGGCCGTCAGCCCGCCTTCAGTTGGAAACTCGATCGCCTCGGCGACAGAGATGTACCCCGGGTCAAACTCCAGATCGCTTGCCCGGCGCAGTTCATCCATCTTTCCGGTTTTCAAATCCATCAGGACAACCGCAGTTGCCTTGTCGGACGATCCGCCGATAAACGCCGCTTGTCCGTTTGACACCCGAACGCACGAAATCGAGTTATACGTTGTTTCTATCGTCTCGGCCCTTCCCGTATCGGTATCGATTTTCGCAAGTCGCCATATTCCATTTTGAGTGTATGTGCAGATAATCTGATTCGCCCCGGCAAAGCCGTACGCCGGACGACCCGGCGCCCATAGCGGCTCGGCGAACTCCGCATCAAGATTTGTGATTTGTTCGATTTTCCCATCGCGGAGGCGGTAGAGGTTCCACCAGTCGGTCTGATCGGAGGCGAAGTACAGTTGGCCGGCGGGCGAAAACTCCGGCTGGACGATTGACTCGCCCGGCCCGCCGATAACGAGCGCCGCTTCGCCGACTGACCCATCATCATTGAACGGCGCGAGCCGGAGTTCGGTGGCGTCCCACGGCATATTCGGATGGTTCCACGTCAGCCACGCCAGTTGTTTCCCGTCCGGGCTGATTCGCGGATTGGCGTAAAAATCGTTGCCGCCCACCAGCACCTCGACCTTGCCGTCGTCATAGATTGCTGCGATTGTGTTGACGGCTTCACCTTCGCCGCTGTGGTCTTCCATCACAGCCAGGAATCGCTTCCGCCGCTCGTCCCGGATGAAATCCGTATAGCGCATGTCCTCTTCGGGGGTGACTGGCTTCGGCTGGTCTTCACCGTTCGTGCGGTATAGCCTCTGGTCGGCGAAATTGGCGAATATCACCGTTTCGCCGCAGGGTATATACGCCATGCCGCCGTATTCGTGGACGCGCGTCCGCGCGTTGAACGGCGGTCGATTCATGTCGATCATCGAACCGTCAGGCCCCCGCCGGACGATTACGCACCGCCCGCCCTCTGCCGGGCGAAGTTCGAGCCAATAGACAAATTCGCCCTCAATCCGCACCTCGCCGAGCCTGATGCTCCCCGCCGCTATATCCGCAGCCTCAATCGGCGAAGCCCACGAACCATACGAAACCACTTTCGGTTTGCTCATACTCTCGCTCTCCTGGAAAGTTTGTTCCCTTTCCTTACCGTTATCGGCGTCGGAAATCAATCCCTCGCTCTTCCGGATTCAAATGGTTGACCCTGGCGGCAGATTCTTGTATTGAACTTGTGGGATATAATTCGAACACGAATATAAACGGCGAATGAACCATGCCGACACGACGGCCACTACAGGCGAATCGAATGGTATTCCGGCTGAAGGCTGTGATTTGCCTGTTGATTCCATCGCTCACCGCCGGCTGTATTCTGCCGATCCCCACCGTGCCGCTGAACCTGCCCGCCCACGGCCATACCTGGCGGATCAGGGACTCACAGTGCAGACCGGTATCGGAAGGCATATTTGTCATCCATACCTATTACTACCACGAACACAACAGAATCGACTGCTATCCTTTAACAAACGGCACAGCGGTTATTCCGACCACCCGAGACGTTCGCGTAGTGGGGTGCGAGATGTTCGGCTACTTTTCGTGGATCGTCCCGACGTACTACATCTTTTTCATCAACGCCCATCACGCTCATGCGTATCCGTTCGTCCCAGGCCACGTGCCGTGGTATGACTTTTCGCCGCTCATCAACGACGGCCTGCACACCTTCGGCCTCAAGCCCCGCCCGGAGGTGATGAGGGTATTCCCGGTAGATGCAGCAACAGAAATCGAACGCCTCCTCGACGCACGGGAGGAATTCAGACGACCGCTTTTCATTGCCCAGATGCATAGAACGGAGGGTGAGTCCGACAAATACGTTCTGCACAATGAACGGCAGGCTTTAAAGGCGGTCGCATACATTGACGCCCGCCTCAAGGCCTTGTCCCGTCCACCAACACTGGCCGATGCGCTGAAAGAAACTCACCCGGCAACAAAGCCGACCAGCCGGCCTGTTGCCTCGCCGGTGCCGCCTGTCCGCTTTGCCGGTCTGTCATTCACCCCTTCCGAAAGGGCCTTCCGAGCGATGGACAGGGACGATAACAAGGAATTGAAGTACCTGCTGGAGTGGGGCCTGGACGCAAATTCCTACGACGTCGGCCCATGGACGCTGCTGCACCGCGCTATCGACTACGGGAACACCGAGGCCGTCAGGCTGCTCATCGACCACGGCGCCGACGTGAACCGGATTCTTCCGGGGATCGCCGACCACTGGTATGCCTATTACGACCTGGGCGACAAGGACAGGTTTAAGCCCCGCGACGACGGTTATTCCCCGCTGGCGCTTGCGGCTGCGGGCGGGCATCTGGAGATCGTCCTTCTGCTCCGCCGGCACGGCGCGAAGGTCCGGGGAGTCGGTATTTGCGGCCATAAAGACGAAGGTTATACGCTGCTGCACGCCGCTGCCGAGCGAATCCTTGAGATTCACGGAACCGACGGGCCGGCGAGGCGGAGGATGATCCTTTACGCCATCTCGCAGGGCGATGACGTCAATGCGAAGACAACCAGAGGCCTGACGACGCCCCTGCACAATGCGGCAGCGGCGGGTTTCGTGCGAACGGCGAAACTCCTTATCGAACGCGGCGCGAACGTCAACGTCGTTACCGATACATTCGGGTGGACCCCGCTGCACCTTGCCGCTCGGGCACACCAGCCGGCAATGTGCGAACTGCTCCTTCGCCACGGGGCCGATATTTCCGCCAGAGACAAGTCGAACCGAACCGCCCTTTCGCTGGGCAGTACGGAAAAAACATACACAAGTAAACACCCCTGGCAGCCGGAAACGATACGCATTCTCAAAGAGGCGGAAAACGCAAAAACATCTACACAAAAAACACATAGCCGTAAGTAATCACAGGCGGAAAGGCGACAGGCCACCGCTTTGTTGGCCTGCCCCGCGCACACGTTTGCGCGCGCAAACGTGTCTCTGGCGACGGAGGGAAATGGAAAAAAATAAAAAATATTTTTCTATGGGGGCCAGGGACTTACGTCGAGGCTGTGCTCCGTTGGCTACAGGTTTGCGCGCGCAAACGTGAGCGCGAAAGAAGAGGGTGG
>DAOVLS010000176.1 GCA_030631125.1 Planctomycetales bacterium | reverse complement strand
TGCTGACAATGCTGGTTACGCTGGTCTGGATGAGCGAGGTTCAAGACAGGGGGTACTACTCGGCGGCGTACCAAATCTCCCGCATGTCCGAGGCAGGCAAAACTATCATCGTGTCAATCATCTGGTTCCAGTTCTGCATGACAATGCTGATAGCCGTCATCATGCTCAGCACTTCCATCAGCGACGAGATATATCACCGCACACTCGGCGTGCTGATGACTACGCCGATAAACAGTTTCCAGATCGTTATGGGCAAACTCTTCAGCAAGTTGTGGCAGTTGATTATCCTGATGGCGATTTCGCTGCCTCTGCTTGCGACAATCCGTGTCTTCGGCGGCGTGCCGTGGGAGTTCGTGATTGCGGGGCTGTGTATCACGCTGACGGGAATCATCTTCACCGGCGCTGTCAGCATGTACTTTTCCATCCGAAGCCGTCGGGCGTACGGAGTAATCCTCAAGACGCTCTTCACCGGCGGCATCCTGTACGCCTTTCTGCCCTTCATGTTCTTCTGGCTGCTGGAGGATACTTATTCCGAGATGAGCCTGATTTCGATAATTCTCCACGCCAATCCTTTCGGCGCGATGGTCTGGATCACCGCCGATATGATGAGCCCCGGAGGCTCCAATCCTGTTTTTTCCTGGCCTCTGCATTGCGTGATCATGCTGGGCGGTTCGGCGCTGGTGCTGGCAGCGTGCGTGCGGATCGTCCGCAAGGTCGCTCTGCGTCAGGCCACGGGCGCAGCCGGGGCGTTCACGACGCGGAAACAGCGCCGCTTGCAGAAGAACCAGGGCGGTCCGGGCGGCGCGGCGGAACTGTCAGCCGGTAGGATCAGGCGGGTCGCCGGCTCGCCGGTAATCTGGAAAGAACTGAAAACCCCTCTGCTCACCGGCGGGAGAAAGGCCGCCATCATCGCCATCATCTTCACAATCGCCGCACTGATAATTACATATCTCGTCTGCCTCGATGAACGCTGCCTGGACGATAATGACACCCATATCATCTATGTAACGCTTTTCGTGGGGCTGGGCATACTCGTAACGGCTGTGATGTCGGCGACCACAATCACCACGGAGAAAGAAACTCGCTCCTGGCCTATCCTTCTGGCGACGACATTGAGCGACTGGGAGATTATTCTCGGAAAGGCCGTCGGCGTCTTTCGCAAGTGCATGCCGATCTGGCTGCTGCTGGCGGGGCACGTCGTACTTTTCACCTTCGCAGGTCTGATCCATCCGATTGTCTCGCTGCACCTTGCGATGCTGGTCACGTGGATAGTCGTGTTCTTCGCCGGCAGCGGGTTGTATTTCAGTGCGTGCTTCAGGCGGACAACGACAGCGGTTGTGATGAACATAGGTCTGGCCCTGACGCTGTGGGCCATTCTGCCCGGATTGCTGGTGTTGATTATGGAAATCGACGGTAATCATGACAAGGATGCGATTGAATTTGCTCTCTGTGCCAATCCACTGGCCCAGGCCGTTGTCGTTACGCAGGCTACCAGCGGCTACAAAGCGGACAAAACGCTGGAAGAACTGGACTACAACTGGCCCGACACGTTTTATATGAATAATATTGGCGTCAAGGAAACAACCGGAAGGATGTTGGCTTGGATGTTTGTTTATATGGTCGCGGGTTTTGTATTCGCCTGTCTCGCCAAGCACAGGCTCCGGCGGAGCATCTTCTGACGATAACGGTCCGATGCGACTAACTGTTCGTAACAAATTATTTGATTCCGGCGCAAATTATCAACCGGCAGCCACGTCTAAATAACAGAGGCTGGCCGGTGTGCAGGGACGAGTTCAAATCGGCGGCGGCGCTGCTGAAATCGGTCAGTTCCGTCTCGCCGGCCGGAAGATGAGGGTGTTCCTCCGGGCGATGCCACTGAATGGCGAGGTTATCTGATTTGCAAGGGGCGTATTGTGTCGGGCAAAAGCGTGTGTATCTTATTGGCGGCGGGAGCGGCGGCGATTGTCGCGCCGTGGTCGGTCGCCCAGGAGACTCGCACGGCGCGATCCCGGCCCGCACCGGTGGGGCGGCGGCGGATTTCCATTAACCTCTCAGGTCCTGCCGGAGCGACCGGCCGACCCGCCGTCCCGGTACTGGCGGGCGGTACGATAACCGTAAACCTCGTCGGCGAACCTGCGCTCAAGTGCCTGTGGCAGTTCGGGTATCGGGATACCGTAATCAAACAGGGGCGTTTGCAACTCGATAACGAAGGCGCCGGGCGGTTCAAACTGGTTTTGCCCGATGTTCGCAGCAGGGCGGAGTGCACGCTGATGGTCATTACCGGTCAGAAAAAGTTTTCCGACCGTCTGATTATATTTCCCTCGGCCAGGCTGGCAGGCAGCGCCAAACTCATCAAGGCCGCCCGATTTGCGGTCATAGATGACGGCGGTGGGATTCAAAAGGCATTCAAGGCCGAGAAGGTCTCTTTTGAGAACCTTTCCAGCCAGTTGTTGCAGGACAGTTTCGACGGTGGTGCGGTAATCCTGGCCGGATTCAAAAAGAAAGTGCTGCTCGAAAGCGCCTTTCGGCGGTTTGACGGTCGGATCGAGAAAGGAATGTTTGCTGTTATCGTCAATCCGCCTGAGAAGTGGGTCTGCCGGGGTATATCTCGACGTCGGCCTTCGGTTCCCATCAAGGCCTCGGTAACCTTTGCGAAGGATTTCGGTCGTGCGATTGAGGCGACGGATCTAGGCAACGGGCCGTGGCAATCCGTGCTCCATACTGAAGATCAGTGGGAGATACCGGAATGGGTTGCGGATTTCGGGAGCAGGTCGTTATGGTTTGTGATCCACAGGGGCAGGTCCTGGCCGGCGCCGGCGTGGGTTACGGATGTCGGCGTGGGGCTGCAGCGGTTTGTGCTTTATTGCCGAAGGCGGTGGAGGGTACCGGCCTGGATTGAGGAAGTTTCCAAAGACGATGCGGGAAAAACGCATCGCGTCAAACATCCGTTGATCGCCGTGCGGCGGATCGGAAGGGGAGGCGTGATTGTGGTTATGTTGCCGCAAATGTCCGATCCCGTCACCGATGCGGTCGGAAGAGCGGTTCTGGACGAATTGGTTCTCCGGGTGCTGAAAGAGCGTTCCGGCAGTCATTCAGGAAAGGAGTAAAGATCATGATCAGGAAAATGGTAGTAACGTGCGTGTTGTTGGGGGTTTGGATTCTGGCCGGCGCGGCGGAAAATACGCCGGAGAAAAAGAAGAAGTTGCCGAAGACCAGACCGGCTCCCGTGCGGATTACGGCGGCGGTGCTGGATTACGAAGGGACCCTGCCGGGCAACAGCAATCTCGGTTCGCAGATCGCCGACATTCTCACTGCCCGGCTGAGTGTCGAAGAGTCCTTCGACCTGGTGGAGCGCGCCAAACTCGGCAGGATTCTCGATGAACACAAACTCAAACTGGTCGGCATGGTCGATCAGGACCAGTCCGCCAGGGTGGGCAAACTCGTGGGGGCAAGGCTGCTGATTATGGGCAAAGTCTTCACGATGGACAAGAAACTGATGATAGTTACGAAGGTGGTCGGCGTCGAGACCGGAAAGGTCAGAGGCACGTTCCGCACCCTGGAATTGAGCAAGCCGCTGTCCGGCGGGATTATGCTTCTGTCTGAAGATGTCGCGGCGTTGATAAAGAAGAACGCCGTCAAACTTCTGCCTGAAGGCAGCAGTGTTGTCGATCCGCTCGCGGAGATTCGCAGGAAGTTGGGCAAGCGGCCTCGCCCGACGGTGGCGGTGATCGTAACCGAGGAGCACAAGGCCCGCCGGGTCGCGCCGGTGATCATAATCGACCCAGCCGTCGAAACCGAGATCAAGAAGATGCTCATCACCTGCGGTTTCAAGGTAGTCGATACCGGCCAGAACGCCCTGGCCGACTGGGCGAAGAATATGATGAAGGGCAGGAAGCGGCCCTGGCCGCTCGCGCTGGACAAGGCTGACTATGTTATTGTCGGAGAGGCCTTCAGTGAGTTCGCGCTGCGGACGGGCGACCTGGTTACCTGCGCCGCCCGTGCGGAAATCAACGTCATCGACCGCAAGACGGGCAGGATCGTCCTGGCCGACCGGCATACTGACCGTGCAGTGGACCTTGCCGAAAACATCGCCGGCAAGACCGCGCTGCAAAAGACAGGACGGAAACTCGCCGTTCGAACGCTGAAACACTTTGCGAAAACGCTGCCGCCAAAAGATAAAACGAAAAAAGCAGCCGAAAACAAAAAATAGAAGCCAGCCACGAAGATAATTCAAAGGAGCACCGGTAATGAAAAAGGTTGCAGTGTTATTAACCTTCCTGGTCGTTGGCGGCCTGCAGTTGGCTTCTGTTACATCGAAGCAGCCGACAGCGACATCGACAAAGCCTGCCACCAAACCGTCGGGAGCACGGTCCAGGCCAGTCCGGCGGGTCATTTTCGCCTCGCCTATGGAAAACGTTACAGGCCAGGAGCAGTACGACCCCGCTGCCGCCGGGATGGGCGACCTTGTAGCTGTGCTGCTTGCACAACAAAAGCACATCACCGTCGTCGAACGCCAGCGGCTCCTGGCCCTGACGGCCGAACAGGCCCGCTCGCTTAAAGGACTGACCGGCGATAAGTACGCAATTAAAGCCGGTAAACTCCTCAAAGCCGATACGGTACTCACCGGCAGACTGTTCCTCATTAAGGGCAAACTCACCGTCAGCGCCAAGGTCATTGACATCGCCACTGCCCGGATTGTCGCTGCCGATCAGTTGTCATGCAGGCCGGAATACCTCATTGAAGCAGCCCTCCAAATGGCCCGCCGGCTCGGAAAGCAAATGGCGATGCCTCTACCGAAAATCGACCTGAAGAAAATCGACAAATCTCCCATCGCCAGCCTCCATTTCGCCAAGGCCATCAGCCACTACTACGCCGGCAACATGGACGCAGCAATCATGCAGTTCATGCGGACGATGGACCTCGACCCGGACTACGTCGAAGCGCACTACTGGTCGGGAATGGCCTACTCCCGCCTCGGCGAGGACGCCCACGCGATAATCGAGTGGGAAAAATTCCTCAAACGTCAGCCGAAGTCAAAGCACGCCAAACAGATTCAAAAAGCGCTAACTGATGCGAAAGCACGCGAAAAGGATTCCGCAGTCGAACGATTAGGCCCCGGAAGCCGTCCTGCAAAAAAGACCACAACAAGTAATCCTTCGGAGAAAGGAAAATGAGAACAAAGGTTCTTCTCTGTATGCTTATGACGGTTGTGGTTCTTTCTGCGGCGACACAGGCCCGAGCCGGCAGGTTGAACGTGGCTGTGTTCAACTTCCAGATGAAATCACAGACGCCGGAGTGGAAATGGTTTCAGAAGGGTCTGGCCGACCAGATCACCACAGATTTCACTCGCAGCCGACAGATTACCGTGATCGCCCGCGACGAGATGCAATTGCTGGCGAAGAAGGTGCGATGGGCGCCGGAGATGGCCACGACCGCCGTTCCCCAAATGGAGCAGATTAAAAAACAGTTGAAGATCGACCATCTGGTAACCGGCATCTATACCATCAAAGACGGCCGGATCGAGATCACTGCCCAGATTATCAAGGTGGACGGCCGGAAGGAAGTCGCCAGGAAGGTCGTATCGGGTGCAACCAAAGACGTTCTGGACCTTCAGAAGCGTGTCTCTGCCGAGTTGCTGGGATGGTTCTCCGGCGTGACGGCAGAG
>DAOVLS010000115.1 GCA_030631125.1 Planctomycetales bacterium | reverse complement strand
GATTTAGAATCACCGTCGTTATGACGGTTGCGGAGAAGGTATCGGGGACGTCGCCCGGCTGGGCGAAGCGTGCACCGGCGATTATCGCTGTTGTCGCGGCGATGATCTTGGCTGTCGCACTGGCTGTCAGGCCCATCGCCAGCTACGACGTCGGATACCATCTGGCCTACGGCGAACACTTCCTCGATAACGGCCAAATCGTCCAGACAAACAGATTCGTCTATACCCGCCTTGACCCGGAAAAACTTTCCGACCCCGCCAACCTCGGCCCGGCCTGCCGATACGACGCCGAGATAAACACTTATCACTTCGTCAACGCCAACTGGCTCAGCCAGGTGATAATGGCGGCTGTCTGGCGGGCGGGAGGTTCGACGGGGCTTGGGATTCTTCAGGCGGCGCTGATTGCGGCGATATTCGCCACCGTCGTTGCGACGATGCGCCGCTGCGGCGTGGCATGGTGCTGGATCGCCCCAGCCGTCGTCCTGACCGCGCTGGCCGGTTACGAGCGATTCAACATCCGCCCGGAAGTATTCGGATACCTGATATTGGTGCTGCAATGGTGGTTGATTGCAGAGGTAGGGCGGGACAAAAGCCGGCAGATGAGCAAAGCGAATCTGCCGGAAACAAGCAAAGCGAATCTGCCGGAAATGACCCGCCGACGGGCGGCCGGCGTGATTGCGCTTCAGGTTCTGGCGGTGAACCTTCACAGTTATTTCATTCTCGGCGTGGCGTTGGTCGGCGCGATGTTTGTCGTTGAAGCCTGCCGCAGACTCGCGGGGGCCAAAGACGCGACGGGGCGGTTCAAGCGGCTCGGTATCACATTGGCCGGCGTCGTGCTCGCGTGCCTGGCCAATCCGTTCTTTTTCCGCGGCGCTATCATGCCGATCCAGACGCTTCTGTTCATGGCAAAGCACAACATCGCCGGCGGTTCGGCGGCGCTCACCACGGGCGGGGCGTATTCTTCGCCCGGCGGCCATCCGTGGAGTAGTATCGGCGAATTTTTCACGCCCTTCGCCGAGGGCGTCCGTCATACGCGCGTCATAACCGCATACTACGTCGTGCTTTGCCTGGGTGGTGTGGCAGGCGTGGTCGCCTTGTTGCGTCGCCGGTGGGGTTGGCTGATCGTGCTGGTCGGGATGACGATTATCTCGACGCGGATGCGCCGCAACATCGCACCGGCTGCGATGATTACCGTACCGCTGGCGCTGATTATCCTGACGGACGGATGGAACGCCCTGCGCGAAAGGCTCCGCCGAGCCAAACCCGCCGGCCCGTTCGTCGGTCGGATTGGCGTTGCTATCACGCTGCTTACCATTGCCGCTGCCGGATGGTGGACAATTTCGGTGGTGTCGAATCGTTTTTACTTCTCGGAGCGTCGGGCCTGGCGGTTCGGGTGGGGCGTATCGCACATCACCGTTCCGCTCGAAGCAGCCGGGTGGATTGATACCCACAAACCGGCGGGGAAAGTCTTTTGCGATTACGGCACTTCCTCGAACCTGATGTATTTCATCCGGGCTGGGTATGAAGTGCCGGTTTTGACCAACACGTGGGCGTATCCGCCTTACGTGATGAAGCAGGTACGTGATATAACTACGGGCCGGTGCGACTTTACGCCGGTGGTGGCTCAATACGATATTGGCACGGTAGTTCTGCGTTTGTCTCACGATACCGCACCGCTGATGAAGACACTCGCAGCCGGTGGGGACTGGTCGGTTGTAGATATCGGCGTCAGCCACGTCGTTTTACTCCGCCGGGGCGGTGCGAATGCGGACCTGGCGAAAAGCCTGGGCATCACCAAAAGGAATTTCGACGTTTCCGGGCATATCGAGCGTATCAGCAAGACCGACCCGCTGCCGGCCTGTGCGTTGCATAGCACGGCTACGCTGCTGTACCGGATGGATTGGGGGCGACATGCGATAACCGTCTGGCGGAAGTGCATTGACCTCCAGCCGGATTATTACGAAGCGATGGGCAACCTCGGCATGTGCCTGGCGCTGCGGGGGACCGGCAGGATGTTGCTGATGCAGAAGTATTATCGCAGCGGCAAGCCGGCCCAGGGCGACCGCGCCAAGCGCGAAGGTCTAGCCGACTGGGCGGAGGCTGAAAAATTGTTCAAAAGCGCACTGAAAATTAATCCCGATTATGAAGATGCCGCCCGAAATCTACGCCTGCTGCACAATCAGATGGACTCCTTCAGACGCGGCATGATTATTGTCCCGCAAATGCGGTGAAACTGGACAGACCCGCCGGTATTCGATAGGCTTGGGGCGTCTTTTTGAAAGGTATCCGACAATGTACGAAGACGTGTACGGACAGGTAATCTCCTCGCTGGCCCTCGAAAACGACGAGCGGATCGTCCTGCTGGTTATGGACGGCATCGGCGGTTGCGATAACGACGGGGCCGGTACTGCCCTGCAACAGGCGAAAACGCCGAATATGGACGCCCTGGCCTCCCGAAGCGCCATCGGCCAGCACGTACCAATCGCCACGGGCGTAACCCCCGGCAGCGGGCCTGGGCATTTGTCGCTGTTCGGATACGACCCGCTGGTATATCAGGTGGGGCGCGGCGTCCTCAGCGCGCTGGGAATCGAATTTCCCCTGGAAAAGACCGACGTAGCAGCCCGGCTGAACTTCTGCACAATCGACGCCGACGGTAACGTTACCGACCGCCGGGCGGGGCGAATCGGCGACGACGTAAATAAGCGAGTCCTGGAGATACTTCGTCGGGAAATCAAACCGCCCGCCGGTGTCGAAGTGCTCTTCGAGACGGTGGCTGAGCATCGGGCGTTGATGGTCCTTCGTGGCGAAGGTCTGGACGACGACATCGGTGATACCGATCCGCAGGCTGTAGGCGTTCCTGCGCTGTCTCCGGCGAGGCCTCCGCACGATAAATCCAAAACCGCAAAAATCGCCGAAGAAATAATTGGCCAGGTCCGAAAAATCCTCGCTGACGAGCCGCAGGCCAATATGATCCTCGCTCGCGGGTTCGCCAAGTGGCCTGATTGGCCGACGTTTCCCCAGCGGTATAAACTCAACCCCGCTGCCGTTGCGGGCTATCCGATGTATCGCGGCGTTGCCCGCCTGGTTGGAATCCCGGTCGTATCCCAGCCGACGACGGCTGCCGACATCTGCGCCGAAGCGGCCAAGGCAATGGGCGACCACACTTTCATCTTCGCCCATTTCAAGTACACCGACAAGACCGGCGAGGACGGCGACCTACCCGGGAAAATCATGCGGATCGAGGAGATGGACGCCGCCCTGCCGACGCTGCTGGCCGCAGACCTGGACGTGCTGATAATCACCGGCGACCACTCGACGCCGCCGTCGATGAAGGCCCACAGTTGGCATCCGGTTCCAATACTGATGAAGGCTCCGCACCTCCGAGGCGGCGGGCCTGGGCGGTTCGACGAAATCGCCTGCCGGAGCGGCGAAATCGGAACCATCACCGGAAAGGAACTCCTGCCCCTGGCAATGGCCCACGCCGGAAAACTCGAAAAATTCGGCGCGTGAATTTTAACAGGGATACAGGGGATGCAGGGGATAAGGATTTTAAAAGGATAAAAAAGCAGACAAGTAGAGCGGGCCAACTGGCCCGCGCAACGCATAGGGCAGATGCAAGGGATAGGTAAAAGGAAAAAAATCAGTGGATGAGAAGATAATCGGAATCGTTGGGGGGATGGGTGTTGACAGTACGCTGGATATGATGAAGAAAATCATCGGTGCTACGACAGTCGAGGCAGAGCAGGACCATATCCACCTCGTAATCGATTTCAATCCGAAAATCCCCGACCGGACAGCCTGCATCGTCGGAGACGGCCCGTCGCCCGCCCCGGCCATCTGCAAGTGTATCCAAACGGTGACCCAGGCAGGGGCCGACCTTATATTGATGCCGTGCAACACAGCCCATTATTTCTACGATGAGTTGCAGGCGTCAACATCGGTGCCGATACTTAACATGGTCAAATGCTGTGCGGAATGGATTTTCGAGCAATACGGCAAGGGCGCGAAAATCGGACTGGTCGCGACGACGGGAACCGTCAAAAGCGGTCTGTACGAAAAGGCGCTCGGCGAATTGGGTCTTGAAGTGCTGTTGCCGGAGCCGGCTGAACAGGAGGCATTGATGGATGCGATCTACGGGCCTGCGGGGATAAAGATGGGTCGCCTCGACGGTCCTGCCGCCGAAACGATCGTCGATTTAGGTCGCAAACTCATGGCCCGCGGCGCACAAGCGATCCTGCCCGGATGCACCGAACCCGGCCTTGTGCTGAATGATGTTGACTTCCCCGTAATCAATCCGGTAGTTATCCTTGCACGCGAAGCCGTTCGAATAGCCAAAGGCGAAACGTAGAACGGACCATGGCTGCATACCGGAAAACTCGAAAAATTCGGAGCGTAAAAGTCCACGCCTGCCACGCCGTAGCCTGGCGAAGGCGGGGATTACACGAAAAGTTTTTTAGGAGAATAAACGATGGATGGAATATTAGGATTGATCGTCCTGATTATCATGGCACTGCTCATTTGGAAGGGCGTAGATGCTCTAACATCTATTGCCAAGTCGATGCGAACTTTCGTAGAACAGGAAAGAAGCCAGGATATGCATGATCTGGCGGTTGTGGCTGAACGCCGCGAGGAAAAAACCATCGACATGGAAGAAATGAGACGCCGGCTGAGGGAAGATAAACAGGACGGACCAATGCCGTAGGCGGGCACGGTACTCGACCTTTTTCTTCTTTGTTTATTTCAATTTCTTGTTCGCGTTGTTCGCGGCTATACTCAATAATTGGCAAAATGATGAGCGACGAATTTCAGAAACTTCAACGAGCGGCGAAGCAGTTGGTTGAGGGCGACCGCCTCCTGGCCGGCGACGGTTTAGCGCCGGGCGTTAACCTTCCCGAAGCCGAACCCGTAGGGCGGGCCAACAGGCCCGCGGAATTGCAGCGGACGCCTTCGGCGGGCCAGTTGGCCCACCCTACGGGTCTTACCGACGACGCCAAGCGCAAGGCTACCGAGTTGGACGCCATTGACGCCGGCGAGGTCCGCAATTGTACGAAGTGCGGCCTGTGCAAAGGGCGTAACAAGACCGTATTCGGCGAGGGCAACCCGGACGCCGACCTGGTCTTTATCGGCGAAGGCCCCGGCGCTGAAGAGGATAAGCAGGGCAGACCCTTCGTAGGCAGGGCAGGCGAACTGCTGGCAAAGATGATCGCCGCGATGGGCCTGACCCGCCAGGACGTATTCATCGGAAATATTGTCAAGTGCCGCCCGCCGGGAAACCGCGCACCGATGGCCGACGAGGTCGAGGCCTGTTGGGATTACCTCATTCGACAACTGCGAATCATCCAGCCCAAGGTCATCGTTACGCTCGGCAACCCCGCCACGCACACACTGCTTAATACGACGGTCGGCATCACCCGCCTCCGCGGGCAGTGGCAATCCCTGCCGATGCTGGATGCGGACCTGGTCGGCATAAAGGTCATGCCGACATTTCACCCTGCCTTCGTCCTTCGCCAATATACCCGCGACAATCGCCAGAAAGTCTGGTCGGACCTTCAGGAAGTCATGCGGGAATTATCCTGAACCAGAGGATAGAACAAAACCATGCCTCGCTGAAGCGAGCACGCCAACAGACTGGTTGACTGGTTTTTCTTTTCCAAGTCCCAAGCCCCAAGTCCCTAATCCCTGTCTTTCCGTTTTTCCCTATTCCCTACGACCTACTCCCTATCTGTTAATGTTACATCACACCGTTACGCCAAACGACAGTTTGGGTCGTTTGGGTAAAATGCGCAACGCAATTCAGCCCCCGAGGACGCTCACCCGGATCATTCTCCATATTTTTTAAAAAAATGTCGTGCAAAAAAGGTGATATTTGTTAAAATACACAGACTGTATAGATTAAGTTGACTTTCCGTTTAGACGATTCAGTTTATATATCAGGAGGCATTATGTCCAATTTACGGCATAAGAGCGTTTTTACAACGGGCGAAGTGGCTGAGATTTGCAGGTTGAGTCAGCAGACGATTATCCGCTGTTTCGACAGCGGTCAGTTGGAGGGCTTTCGCGTTCCGGGCAGCAAGTTCCGGCGTATTCCGCGGGACAAACTGAAAAAGTTCATGCGGGAGCACGATATTCCCTTCGATGCGTTGGAGTCCGACAAGATCAAGGTGCTGGTGGTCGATGACGACCCCGACATTGTGGAACTGTTTGTGGATGCCCTTTCCCGTGATGGTCGGTTCGAGACGCGGACAGCCGGTACAGGTTTCGACGCGGGCGTCGAAGCCAACAGGTTCCGTCCTGACATCGTGGTTCTCGATTATCTGCTTCCGGACATCAACGGTGGCGTTGTCTGCCGGACAATCCGCCAGAACGAAGACCTCCGGCATATTCGTATACTGATTATCTCCGGTGTGGTTAACAAGTCGGAAGTCGATGCCCTTCTCGAAGCCGGAGCCGATGACTTCATCAAAAAACCGTTCAACATCGAGACGGTCATAGACCGCGTCGTTGAACTCGTTCGCGGTAAGGCGAAGTAGAGGGGCTTGATCACCGGTGTCCGATGCTTCCGATATAACCTGGCCTGAGCGTTCCGGATCGTTGCGGGATAAGGTTCCCGTCCAGCAACTCGACCTGTTGATTCGCCGGCTGAAATTTCTGCCCGCCTCACCGATCGTTGTCGCCGACGTGCTGGCCCTCGCGGTCGAGGACGGCGATTTACGGAAACTCGCAACGGCGACCGGTTGCGATCCGTCCATTTCAGCGCGCCTGCTGTCGCTGGCCTGCAACAATCGTCCGGAGCGCCCGTCCCGCACCATAGTCGAAGCCGTTGAAATCCTCGGCGTCGATGGCGTGCGTTCAGCCGTTCTCGGCATGGAGGTATTCGCCCCGGCCGATGCCGGTGGGCTTGATTACGACGAATTCCGCACACACTGCGTGGCGGTGGCGTGTGCCGCGGAACTGCTGGCCGACCGTACCGGCGGGAAGATTTCTCCGTCGTTGGCATATACCTGCGGGCTGCTGCACGACATCGGCGAGGCCGCTCTGCACAAGTCCCTTCGGGGAGCCTATCGGCGTGTCCTTTCCGGCGTTGCCGGCGAGCGGGGAAATATCGCCCGTCTCGAGCAGGAGATTATCGGGTCAGATCACGCCGT
>DAOVLS010000048.1 GCA_030631125.1 Planctomycetales bacterium | reverse complement strand
GACACGACGAGGTCTATACGCTCGGCGTCTGCGACCGCTGCAAGGACAAGGACCGCGCCGAACTGTACGCACTCGACGTCAACAAGATTTACGATTACCTCAAGAGCAAGGGCCTGGGAATGATGATCTGGTCGGACATGATTCAGGACTTCCGGCCTTACGGCGTTCCCGGCGCTATCGACATGATCCCCAAAGACATCGTGATGCTGGATTTCGTCTGGTATTTCGCCACTGACCGGGACATCGAGACCCGCCTGCTGGATCACGGCTTCAAGGTGATAATGGGCAATTTCTACTCCAGCCATTACACACGTTTCGCCCAACGCAGCGCCCGCGAAGGCGTCATCGGCGCGGAGGTCTCCACCTGGGGACATGCCGACGAACCGCACTTCGGCGAGAGCGGAAAGATGTACGATTTCATCTTCTCGGCCAACATGATCTGGTCCGACCATTACAGCGACAATTTACGATGGGTGATGAATCGCAAGATTACCGAAATGATGCCGAAAATCCGCTCGCAGATCAGCGATGCCCGCCTGCCGGCTCCACCCGGCGAGGCCAAGTCGTTCAATCCGATTGACTTGACAGGTAAAACCACCGCGCCGATGCGTGATGCGACCGGTGGTAACGGCGGTTACGACCTTACCGGACTGGCGACCGGCGATACCACGCTCAAGGGCGTTGACTTCCGCATCGCCGACGGCGTTGTTCTCGTCGAGGCCGGACTTCGGCGAGCTCAGTCGAGCCGCGGGCGATGCCCGGCGCAGGTCGAGGTCCCCGTCGGAGCAAAGGCCGACAGCCTCGTATTCCTCCAGACGGCCTCTGCCGATTCGACCGTCCGAACGGTGCTGGGGCGATACGAACTGGTCTATGCCGACGGCTCGACGGCGGCAGTCGATATCGAGTACGGCTGGCAACTGGCGGAATGGAACCGCCGGTTCGCCGCGCCGCTGGCGCACATCCGCCACCGCCACCGAGGATACGTCGGGACATACCCAGCCGATGCGGCATGGACCGGAAAAACCCCCGCCGGTCAGGACGTAACGCTCTACGGATTCGAGTGGGCGAATCCTAACCCCGATAAAGAAATAAAGACCCTGCGAATCCAGGCCGACGATGCTGCTACCGACGCATCACTGATAACAGTGGCTGTAACGGGAGTAACTTACTAAAAGGAACGAATAGCCATGAAGCGCATTGCCCCCTGTGGGCGAAATCCGCATTACTTCGAGTACGACGGTAAAGAAATCTGGCTGAGCGGGCATTCGAGGTTGTGGCCTCTGACGGGATGGATACCGCCGACGACCAAGCCGACCACCGAGCAAAACGAAGACACCGGCGACCACCATGCCATCAACCGGACATATCGCGACGAGGTGGCACGCGTCGCCGAGAGCGGAGGCCATATCTTCCGCATGACACCCTTCTGGCCAGACGCATGGCAGAAGGGACATCCCATGCCGTGGAAGCAACTCGAGCCGGGAAAATTCGACCTGACGCAATGGGACGAAGCCTATTTCGAAGCCTTTCGGGACTTCTTCGCTCTGGCAGCAGAACGCGACATTATCATTCAACTGGAAATATGGGACAGGCCGGGATTGAGCCACTGGCATCCGTCACGCTGGCCTGCACACCCGATGAACCCGGATCACAACGTCAACTATGGAACGGACGTCCTCCCGACCGGCGGCGACAGCAGCGATGGCGATGGCGATATCGTCTTCGGAAAACGCCTGTTCTACACCACCGCACGCGGCGAAAGACCCGAACTACTCGAACATCAGCAAAACTACGTGCAGAAACTGCTCGACGAAACCAAGGCGTTCCCCAACGTCATCTACTGCATCGAAAACGAAGGCTGCGGCGGGATCGAATGGGATGCGCATTGGGCGAAGATTATCCGCGAAACGATAAGCGACGCCATTATCACCGCCATGCCGCTCGACGCCGACGAGCATACCTGGCGATCTTACTTCGACTCGCCGCATTTCAACTGTCTTGACGGCGGCGGTACGGGCCTGCGATACGCAATGCTCGATACGGTCGGTGGCGATGCGAGTTTCAAAACGACCTGCGAACGTCTCCGATACGACCGCATCTGCCTGGTCCGCGAGACCATGGCCAAGTACTACCTGCTCATGGAGGCCTACCCTGAAAAAACCCGTCCCGTGTACGTATCGAATAATTTCGGGAAGGTGCTGGACAGCATCTGGGCGATGTTCTGCTCCGGAGCCGCCGGTCTGCGATACCACCGCCGCGTCTGGGATGAGACCGAAGAGGTGTACCGATGGGTGCGGGCCTTCAATACTTTTCTGGACGATACCGGTGTCCCGTTCGTCGAGATGGCTCCGTCTAACCACAGGCTTCACGGCCACGGCGTGTGCCTGGCAAACGAAAAAGTCGCTGCCGTCTATATGCCCACCGACTTGCCGGTAACGCTTACAATCCCAAACTCAACCGGAAAAGTGCGCATTCGCCTGTTTGACTGCGATCAGGGAAAATGGATAACCGACGAGACGGTAACACCCTCACCGGCCCCGGGCGCCGGGCAAGCCTTTATCGTTACATTACAACCCCCCGGCGATACAGGAACAACCGCTTACGTGGAAACAGTCTGAAAAAGAGGTGCGACATGCAGAAGAAAACATTACTAATAAAGGTGTCCGTTATGCTGCTGACAACCAATCAAATCCTTGCCGAGAATCCCGTAAAACCACCGACCGCCGAGACCGCGCTGAAAACTCTCAACAAGGCGCACCCCCGGCTGATACTGACCGATAAGCGCCTGGCAGAATTGAAAGAGTTGATGAAGCGCGATCCGCTTCTGAAGAAATGTTACAAGGACGTGATAAAGCAGGCCGACGAATATATCACCGCCAAGCCGCTTAAGCATCACATCCCGGACGGAATTCGCCTGTTGTCAGTCAGCAGGGCGTGCGTCAGTCGGATTTACGCCCTGGGACTGGCCTGGCGATTGACAGGCAACGAGAAATACGCCGCCAAGGCCAGGGAAAATCTCCTGGCAGTCTGTGCGTTCAAGGACTGGAATCCGAAGCACTTTCTGGACACCGCCGAGATGTCTCACGCCGTCGGCGTCGGGTACGACTGGTTGTATCATTATCTCGACACCGAGTCGCGTCAGAAGATTCGCGCCGGGCTTATCACCAACGGTCTGGAACCGGGCCGGGCCTGCTATCGCGGCAAGGGTAAATGGTGCGTGAGGTCGGCATTCAACTGGAACCAGGTCTGTAACGGCGGGCTGATCGTCGGCGCGTTGGCTATCGCCCAGACCGATCCGAAATACGCCGAGAAGATTATCCCCGGCGCGGTAAAGTTCCTTCCGAACGCCCTTTCGACCTACGCCCCCGACGGCGCCTGGCCTGAAGGACCGGGATATTGGAACTATGCCACACGTTATACGGTCTATGGTCTGGCGGCACTGGATACGGCCCTGGGGACGGACTTCGGACTTTCAAAGATAAAAGGTCTGTCGCAGGCCGGGCTGTTCCCGATTTATGCCTCCGGGCCTACGAATTTATATTTCAACTTCGCCGACGTCGGCAGCAACAGCAGGAGGCGAAAGATTCCATCCCTCTTCTGGCTGGCGAGCAAATTCGACAAACCCTTCCTCGCCGCCGCAGAACGCGAAATGCTGTCAAAATACAGCGCAAGCCCGCAAGATTTCATCTGGTACGTCCCGCCGGGCAAGAAGCCGCCCGTGCCGACGCTCGATAAGTATTTCCGCGGTTCTGTGGAGGTGGCAGTCTTCCGAAGCGCATGGAACGACCCGAACGCCCTGTTCCTGGCAGTCAAAGCCGGGTTCAACCAGGTCAATCACGGGCACCTGGACCTGGGAAACTTCGAGATAGACGCGCTCGGCGTCCGCTGGGCACGCGACCTCGGCAAGGAAGGCTACAACCTGCCGGGATACTGGAACAAAGGAATAAAGGCCAAACGCTGGACCTACTACCGCCTCAGTTCCTTTGCCCATAATGTCCCGGTCCTCGGCGGGAAGAACCAGGATGTGAAGGCCGAAACGAAGATTACGAAGTTCAAAAGTACTCCGTCGAATGGCTTTGCCGTCCTGGATTTGACATCGGCCTACAAGGACTTCGCGAAGAAGGTAACTCGCGGCGTGGCGATTGTCGGGAATCGCAAGGCCGTTCTGGTTCAGGACGAGTTCGAGATCACAAAGCCCTGCGAGGTGGCATGGGGCATGACGACGGATGCGAAGACAACCGTCGCCAAAGACAAGGCGGTCCTGGCAATCGGCGATAATAAGATGACGGCGCAGATACTCTCGCCCGCCGGTGCGGTCTTTACCGTCGAATCAGCCCGGCAGAAGCCGCCGCTGAAGCCCAACAAGGGCGTCAAGCGTCTGATGATCCGCCTGAAGGAGCAGAAGGGTAATGTGCGTATCGCAGTTTTCTTCGCGCCGGCCTGGCCTGACGGTAAGCCGGTCAGACCGCCGGCGATAAAACCATTAGAGCAGTTTAAGTAATGATTGTCGTAGCAGTGCGCAGCGAGATGTTTGGGGACAAAGACGGCGAAGCAGGCAAGGCGAATGGGTTGACGACCTGCCTGGCGGCAGACAGGTGCACCCGGACGATGTACCCAGGACATCGCAGTAGCAACGAAATATGCCCCGTGGAAGAAAACGTCGATATTGGAGTCCGTTATGTTACTGATCGGTCAAATAATCGCGGCTGATAGTCCTGTCCGTCCGCCGACGGCCCAAACCGCGCTGAAGACGCTCAAAAAGGCTCACCCACGCCTGATACTGACCGACAAACGTCTGGCCGAGTTGAAAGAGCTGATGAAGCGCGACCGCCTGCTGAAGAAGTGTTACAAGGACGTGATAAAACAAGCGGACGAGTACTGCACCAAAAAGCCGCTGGCGCATAACATCCCGGACGGCGTTCGCCTCCTTTCGGTCAGCAGGGAGTGCGTCAGTCGGATTTACGCCCTGGGACTGGCGTGGCGGTTGACGGACGATGAGAAGTACGCCGTCAAGGCCAGGAAAAATCTTCTGGCTGTCTGCGCTTTCAAGGACTGGAATCCGAAGCATTTTCTCGACAATGCCGAGATGTCCCACGCCGTCGCCGTCGGGTATGATTGGCTGTATCATTATCTCGACGACGAATCGCGCGAAAAGATCCGGGGCGGGCTTATCAAGAACGGTCTGGAACCCGGCCTCTGGTTGTATCATTATCTGGACGCCGAGTCGCGTGAGGATATCCGGTCCGGGCTTATCGCCGACGGTCTGAAGCCCGGCCTCACCCGCCGCTACGAGGGCATGGGTACGCGGCATATAGCGCTGCACTTCAACTGGAACCTGGTCTGCAACGGCGGGATGATGATCGGCGCTCTGGCAATCGCGGAGACCGACCCGAAATACGCCATGAGGATTATCCCCAAGGCGGTGGGGTTCCTGCCCAATGCCCTTTCGACTTACGCTCCTGACGGCGCCTGGCCTGAAGGTCCGGGGTACTGGTGGTACGCCACCACTTATGCGGCCTATGGCCTAGCGGCGCTGGATACGGCGCTGGGGACGGACTTCGGACTTTCAAAGATAAAAGGGTTGTCGCAGGCCGGGCTGCCCCCGATTTATACAACCGGTCCTACCGGACTGTACCTCAACTTCGCCGACGTCGGCAGCAACAAGAGGAGGAAAAACCTCCCGTGCATCTTCTGGCTGGCGCGAAAATTCAACAAGCCCATGCTCGCCGAGGCTGAACGCGAAATGCTCACAAAACGCGGTGCCGTTCCGCAGGACTTTATCTGGTACGTACCATCGGCAAAGGCGCCCAAACCGAGCCTCGATAAGTATTTCCGCGGACCCGTGGAAGTGGCTGTCTTCCGAAGTGCGTGGAACGATCCGAACGCACTGTTCGTCGGCGTCAAGGCCGGGTTCAACCAGGTCAATCACGGGCATCTGGACCTGGGCGGTTTCGAAATAGACGCGCTCGGCGTCCGCTGGGCACGCGACCTCGGCGCAGAGGACTACAACCTGCCCGGCTACTGGAACATGGGACCAAAGGCCAAACGCTGGACCTATTACCGCCTCAGTTCGGTCAGCCACAACGTCCCGGTCCTTGGCGGGAAGAATCAGGACGTGCATGCCGAAACGAAGATTACGAAGTTCAAGACTGCTCCGTCGAAGGGCTTCGCCGTTCTGGATTTGACATCGGCTTACAAGGGTTTCGCCACGAAGGTAACTCGCGGCGTGGCGATTGTCGGGAATCGCAAGGCTGTTCTGGTTCAGGACGAGTTCGAGATTGCCAGGTCCTGCGAGGTGGCATGGGGTATGACGACGGACGCGAAAATTGCCGCCGATAAAAAAGGCGGGGCGGTCCTGACCATCGGCGATAAAAAGATGACGGCGCAGATACTTTCGCCCGCCGGTGCGGTTTTTACCGTCGAATCGGCCCAGCAGAAGCCGCCGCTGAAGTCCAACAAGGGCGTCAAACGCCTGATGGTCCGCCTGAAGGATCAGAAAGGCCCCGTGCGGATTACGGTTTTCTTAGCACCGGTCCGGCCCGACGGCAAACCGGCCAGACCGCCGGTGATAAAACCCCTGAAGCAATGGTGATGACAAGACGAATACTCCCCCCGCAGCCAAACAGCAGAGTTGGTATCCTTCGATTTTGAGGGTCTATCTCAGCTGGCCGAGGCGACCTTCCAGGTCGTCGGCCGGGGAGAAATACATAGTCCTGCCAATTTTACGCTGGGTCAGCAAACCTCGGTTCGCCAAGTCTAATAAATCAGACCGGGACGTATCATAAGCAACACTATGGCTCCTTTGGTGTGAAAGGACGGTGTACTCGCCATCCGAGTGTCGCAGGGCGTGGCTGAGCAAACCGAGTTGCCTGTGGTTAATCTGTGCCGATCTGCGGAGCAATTGTTCTATTTGACGAATCTCGTCGGCTTTTTTCTTCAGGTATCGCTTCAACTGCTCAATGGCTCTTTGGATCACTTCTAACTGATGCGCAATAAAATATGTCGTGTCATTCCCGTCTGTCTCAGTGTAGAGAAATGCCCGCCCATACTTGACAGGAGCCTTTTGGATAATTTGCGATATCGAAATGTACTCGCAGAGCCAGTAGCCCTGCGAAAGCATCGACCAGTAGAAAAGAGCCCTGGCCGTCCTGCCGTTACCATCAACAAACGGATGGTCATACGCCAGCCAGAAATGCAGCAGAATGGCCCGTACGACAGGATGGATAAAATAATCCGGCGTCTTTCCGTTGGCGAAATCACACATCGCAGCCATGCGCTTCGGCAGTTCTTTCGCAGCCGGCGGCGTGTGTAAAATCTCGTTGTACGGCGTTACAACTTCAATCTTCTCGTCCTTACGCCGCAGGCGCCCCACGGCATCGGGTTTCTCAAGCGTATCCACTGTCAGAATTCGTTGCAGTTCCACAACCAGTTCAGGTGTCAATGGCTCATCTCTGTACCTACGAATGCGCTGAATTGTTCTGTAATTGTTAAGAATCATTCGCTCGTTATTGTCCACGGGCTTTCGCTTGGTGCGAATCATCTCTTTGGCGACCTCGCGGGTGGTGGCTGCACCCTCCAACTGGCTGGATGTAATTGCCTCCTCAATCAGAGAACTTACCAAATATCGATCACGAGTACCCGGATTAGTCACCTGTTCGCTCATTCCAATCGAACCACTGGCGTCGCTAGTGATCTGGTAGGCTTGTTCCTGCGCCCGATCCGTCATGGCGAACCGGAATGCCCTACCATCGGAATCGCGCAACGGCAAGTCTTTGAGCAGCCGTGAGCGTGCAAACTTTATCCCACACCACCACTCATGGACCGTAAGATCTCCCGGCGGGCGTAGATAGCGCAACTTATCCCAGTGGAGGTATCTCCCCTTGTACGTTGACCCTGAAACAGTCGCAATAACCGACTTGAACCGGTCCACCCGTTCAAGGAGCGAGGACAACAATTCGCCGAATTTCGGGGGGCTTTGAGGAATCTTCATATCTGTTGTCTCCTGGCTTGATCGTCGAAATACCGATTATCTACCAATTTGTACCAAATCAGTATATCACCACCGATACTACTTGTAAATACCAATTTGGTACAAATTGGTAGATAATTGGTATTTGGGCCTCACTTCAATTTTGCCCCCTTTGTTCCACAACATATTGGGCTTTTCTCAAGACGGTATCTCAAGATATGAGGCTGTGATGGTGGAATAACGATGTCAGGCCTGGGGTGGGTGCCGGTCGGGCATTTCTAATGCGTCGAATTCGCCGGGGATCAGGCGGACGCGGTTGAGGGCTCCGCTGAAGCGTTCGCGGATGGCGTCGAGCAGGCCGGCGCGAAGGAGCATTTCGAGGCGGTAGCGATGAGCGGCTGAATCAACGGCTACGGTTAGATTTCCGTTTTGGAGCGAGACCAAGGCGGCATGCTCGCGGATGAAGTCCGGGACACATTCGTCCCACGCGATGGACAACTGTCCGATCCTGCGGACCCGCTTGGCCAAATGGTGCTTCATCAATGTGGAGAGGGGTTCAGCCAGTGCGGAGATGCGGTTCTTCGGCTGCCGGTTCCGCCAGATATTTCTAAGTTGCCGCTCTTGCATGTTCGCCGCGTCCCTGCCTGTCGGTCTTCGACCCTGCCTTCGGCTCTGAGGCTCAGGCTCGAAGAGAGGCTCAGACCCGAAGGGCAGACAGGTCATTCGAAGGCCTACAGGTGCATCAACCTATCCCCATCATCGCCCGGTGCAAGGAAAAAACTTCAGAAAAATTTTCGACAATGTGCCGTCGTCGAAGAAAGATAGCGGGATTACAGGGATTTTAAGATTACAGGATAAAAAAAGAAAAAAACAAATCCCTATAATCCTGTAATCCCCGTAATCCTGCTATTCTGTCCGTTTTTTTATTACTGTCCAATCTTCGCAATCAACCCAAATCCACCGGCATGACGACGTAGAGGAAGTCGCTGCCGGGGCCGTCGCCCGCCTTCATCAGGGCGGGTTTGTTTCCCGCGTCGAGTTCCAGGACGACCTCGTCTGCGCCGACGACTTTCAGCGCCTCGGCGAGGAAGGCCGGGTTGAAAGCGATTTCCATCGGCTCGCCGGTGAGTTTTACGGGCATGGTAACTTCGGCTTCGCCGGACTCGGGGCTTCGTCCCGTGAGCGTCAGTTCTTCTGCCCCGAAGGCCAGGCGGACGCCTTTGGACTCTTCGCTGGTCAACAGAGCGGCCTGGCGGGTGCGGTGCAGAAGGGCCTCGGTATTGACAACGGCCTTTCGTGACGCGTCTTTGGGGATCACGTCGTCGTACTTCGGGAAGTTGCCCTGAACGAGCGAGCAGATCAACACCACCCGTGCTGCCTGGACGAGGATTTGGGTTTCTGTAACCTTCACTGCGAGCGTTTCATCGCTCGTGCCGGTGGCGCGCTGGAGCAGGTTCATGAACTTGCCCGGCACGATGGCTTTGGCGTCCGTTTGGGCGGCCTTGGCCAGTGCCGCCTTCGCCAGCGCCAGGCGGTGTCCGTCGGTGGCTACCAGTTGCAGTTTTTTTCCTGTCGCCTCCCACAGCACGCCGCTGATGGCGTAGTGGCTGTGTGCCCGGGCGACGGCGAAGATCGTTCGGTCAACCAGTCCTGAAAGGGTCTCTGCGGCAACCTGGAAATCTCCCTCGCCTTCGAACTCGGCGACGACGGGAAACTCGCCCGGGTCCATGCTGTTGAGTTTGAAGCGCGAGCCTGCGCCGGTGATAGTGCAGGACTGTCCCTCGACGGAGATCGTCAGGGCCTCTTCGCCTGCGCTCTCACGGACGATGTCGGCGAATTTCTGGACAGGCACAAGCGCCTCTCCTTCGTTCTGAACCTCGACCTGCGGGACCGTGTACCGGCAACCGGCCTCCAGGTCCGTCGCCAGGATGGTCAACGTATTGTTCGCGGCGATGAGTTTGACGCACTGAAGGACGGGCTTGGGCGTGCGGACCGCGACGATACCCGACGCCAGATTCAACGCCTCCTGCAACGCAGCCGTTTGGGCAATAATTTTCATAGGATAATCCTCTGTCGATTTCTGATTCCGTCTTATACGCCCCCGGCGGGGAACTTTCAAGCATCCAGCAAGATAAATAGATTCCGCGAACGGATGCCGCTTGTCAAATCCGCTCCTCGCCGCCATACTAACGGGGCGATTATGAGCGATCTTGCGAAAAAACTGGCCGGCAGGTTCATCGTCCTCGACGGACCCGACGGGTCAGGAAAGAGCACGCAACTTGCGCTGCTGGCCGACTGGCTGGCTGCCCAGGGCGTCGAAGTGATAACCGCCTGCGACCCCGGCGGGACGGAAGTCGGCGAAAAAATAAGAGATATCCTGCTCGACAGAGAAAATGGCCACATAAGCCCGATGTGTGAAATGCTCCTCTTTATGGCCAGCAGGGCGCAACTTATCGAGGAGCGAGTGCGTCCTGCCCTGGCCGACGGGAAGATCGTCCTGTGCGACAGGTTCATCTCGGCAACGATAGCCTATCAGGGGGCAGTCGGAATAGACCACGAGACCATCATCAAACTGGGCGACACCGCGGTCGGCGGACTCTGGCCCGACCTGACGATAATTCTCGATGTCCCCGTCGAGACAGGGATGGAAAGAATAAGCACCGGGCGATCCCGCCCCGGCGACAGAATGGAAACAAAAGGTTCGGACTTCCACCAATCCGTCCGACGCATCTTTAAAGAGTTGGCGGAATACTATCCCCGCCCGGTCGAATATGTTGACGCCGAGAAGGATGCCGACGAGGTATCCGCCGAAATACTGTCCGTTCTGAAAAGAAGATTTCTCGTTAATTATGCCTGAATTACTTGACATTGTCGGCCAAGATTCTGCCTTGGTTCCGCTCTTCTGCTCCGATGGATGACTCGCTATTGAGCGGGAAACCTTTCGACCTGATATGAGATGAAACCTAGATATGAGATGTTGGATGTCTTCGCTACGTATGGGAGGGCGGCATACTATGCCCAACTTCTTGAGTACGATTTGGTGTCCATTTGGATGCTTGATTCCATTACTCAAGGAGTTTCCGTAACTCGCAAAGACCTTGTTCAGTTCCAGGCGAACTGGAGCAAGAAGACGCTGGGCAAGCTTCTGCACCCACTCAAGAAATCGTTCTTGCTTCCCGACGACTTGAAGCAGTTTCTGGAAGACCTGCGGAAAACGCGGAACACTCTTGCGCACGATTTTTTCCTGACCGTGGCGACCGACCTTCGGACGTCACGGGGACGGGAGCATG
>DAOVLS010000056.1 GCA_030631125.1 Planctomycetales bacterium | reverse complement strand
CCCACTGCTCAATCGCCAGCCGGTCAAACTCGCGCACCTGCCGGCGAGATAGCGACTTTGATGGACCTGTCATAACCGCTTACAGCACCGTGTCTATTATGGTCTTCATGTCGTTTTTGCTCTTGAGGCCGACAATTTTATTGACCACCTGCCCGCCGTTGAACAGCAGCAGCGTCGGTATGGCCTGGATACCGTGCTGCATGGCGGCTTGGCGGTGCGAATCGATATTGACTTTACCGAACTTGACTCTCTCGCCGTACTCGCCGGCCAATTCGTCGATTATAGGCCCGATCATTTTGCAGGGCATGCACCACTCCGCCCAGAAATCCACCAGCACGGGCGTTTCCGCGTTGACAACTTCTGCGTCGAAATTGGCGTCCGTAAATTCCATTACACTTTCCGAACTCATATGATGATTCCTTTCTTTGGCGTCCTTTGTCTGGTTTGGTAGGGGGGCATCATAAGTCTATCGTCAGGCTTTGTCAAATCCGCTTGCGGGGCTTCACTGCCGTTATGCAGGAGGTAGGTTCGTCGTTGCGAATTTTCGCAAAACCGATCATTTTGAGTCTGCGGGCTACGCTGGCGGGGATATCGACGCGGCGACGCCTCATTCCGGGTGTTCCGGTGTAGTGAAGCAGTTTCCCGCCGGGCTTGAGAACGCGAAATAACTGCTCGTAAAAGGCGTTGGAATACAACTCGCCGGCCAGGCTTATCGTCGGCGGATCGTGGTTGACAATATCGAAGGCTGAATCGTCGAACCCGCAAATCAACTCCGCCGTGTCGCCGTGAATCAGATTGATCTTCGGATTATCAAAAAGGGGTTCCGAGAACGGATTGAGACGCGCCAGGTCCAGAACCATCTGCTCCTTTTCGATCGTGGTAACGGATTCGGCGGTTTTCGCTTCGAGTATGGCTGTATATCCCAGCCCGCAGCACGTATCAAGCACAGCCCCTCGCACCGGCGAGATTAATGCGATTTTCGCTTCGGCGTCGCTTTTCGGATCGGTACCCTTGATGCGATGCATTAGTACACCGCTGATTTCAAGCGCGGGCCAGGTCTCCGTCGGGCGAAGCGTATAAAGCCTCTGCGTCGTCTCCGAAAAACGGGAAATTTTTTCAAATTCATCTACCATTGATTAATTCGACAACGCTGGTTGGATCGTTTTCTGTTGAAACAGCGCCGAACGGCAAGCCGATACGCGTAACGGCTTGCCGTTCGGCGCTGGTTTTCGATAAGCCGCATTGTCGTCCTGAACCACTCTAAAAAACCGTCTCGAACCTCGCCGCCGTTGTAACGCGATAACCGTTAACAAAGTCACGCCATTCCATTATTCTTTTCCCGGCGGGTTTTAATTGAAGGATTTCCAGTCTGCCCAAGCCACAGGCGACCTTCAAGTCGTCGCCGATGCTACCGGCCCTGTCGTTATGCTCGCCTGTTTCGATTGCGACGGCGCGGGCGATTATGACGCCGGTTGCTTTTCCGTCGGCGGCGACGTATTGCGTCTGCCCCCCCGGCCAGGGCCAGGTCCCGTGAATGAGGTTCCGCACCACAACGGCGTCGGCGGAGAAGTCAATCAGCCCGTCGGATTTCTTCAGGCGAGGCGCCTTCGTCGCCAGAGAGTCGTCCTGCGGCGCGCCTTCGCATCTTCCATCGGTGAGCATCGCCAGCGTCTCGGCCACCGCCTCGACGCCGAGTTCCGCCAGGCGTCGGCGGAGTTGATCGGCTGTCTCGTCTGGAGCGATTTCAGTTTCTCTGCTCGCGAATATCGCACCGGCGTCCATGCGGTCGGCCAGGGCGATTACCGATACGCCCGTTTTCGTGAATCCTCTGATAATGGCCCAGTGAACCGGAGCGGCCCCGCGCAGTTCCGGCAGCAGCGAACCGTGCAGGTTAATCGCTCCAAGCCCCGCCGCCGCACGTACACGCCGACTTATCTTTTGGCCGAAGTCAATCACCAGCAGCACGTCCGGGGCCAATGCCTCAATCCCGGCAGCGTGTTCGTCGGCGTTGATGTCCTCTGCCGTCGCCACCGGCAGGGAAAGTTCCTCCGCCGCCGAGGCCATAGGTGTAGGAGTAATCTTTCCTCGCCTGCCCGCAGGTCGCGGCGGCTGGGTGAATACGCGAAGAATCTCCTCCCCACCCGCCGCCAGGGCACGAAGCACTGGAACACCGAAATCACCGCTACCGCAAAAAATAATCCTCATGCAGGGCATTGTTACAAAGCAAGGCCGATCAGGCAAGGACGGGACTCAAAACAAAGTATTAGCAGGGATGCAGGGAACCTGCCTGCCGGCAGGCAGGTGCAAGGGATGATGTTTTAAGAAAAAAACAAAAAAGGTTTTATCCCCTGCATCCCTTGCATCCCTGCTAATGTTTTTTCCGTCCGGCCAGTTGGCGGTCGATGTCCCGCTGCTGCTGGCGTTTCTGGATGGATCGGCGTTTATCGTAGGTCCTCTTACCGACGGCGGCGGCCAATTCGCACTTGGCCCAACCGGCCTTGAAATATAACGCCAGCGGAACGAGCGTATGCCCCTTCTGCGTAACGTGGGTCTGGAGTTTGTGTATCTGCCGGCGGTGGAGAAGCAATTTCCGGTCGCGCACAGGGTCGTGCTGCAATGCCCCGACCGCCTGCTTATACTCGGTGATGTTGGCGCCGCACAGAAAGACCTCGTCCCCATGAATCCGCGCAAAAGCGCCCTCCAGCGAAGCATTGCCGGCGCGGAGGCTCTTGACTTCCGTGCCCAGAAGTTCCAGGCCGCACTCGACCTTCTCGATAATCTCGTAATCGAACCGCGCACGACGATTCTTTATCCGAGGCTGACGCGATTTCTTATCGCCCTTCTTGTCGGAAGCCTTCTTCGACATACCGAAGATGATACACAAAAGAAATTAGCAGGGATACAAGGGATAAAGAAATAATTAAATCATCCCGTGCATCCCCTGTATCCCTGCTAATTTTTTACGAATCGCTCGTTCTAATCCGCGACTTTGATTTCTATCTTCCGGCTTTGGGCGGCTTCGGCCTTTGGCAGGTGGACCGTCAGCAGGCCGTTGGCAACCGAGGCGGTTATTTTCTCGCGGTCGATCTCGTCGCTGAGTGCGAACGCGCGGAAGTACTGGCCGGGGCAGAACGATACGTATGTCCGGGCGTATTCTTCGCCGGGGACGTCGAATTTCGCATTGCCTTCGACTGTCAGGACACCTTTATCGACCCGGACCGAGATGTCCTCGCGGGTCGCTCCGGGCGCCTCGGCTACGAGCACCAGTTCATCGTCGATTTCGTAAATGTCCGACAGCGGAGCGAAGGTCTCCTCGGCAAGTTCACGCTCCGACCGCGCAGCCTCTACTTTAATCGGTTTATCTTTAGCCATGATCAGGACTCCTTACTGCTGTGCCTTGATTTCGATTTGCTTCGGTTGTGCGGCGGCTTTTTTCGGCAGGCGGATCGTCATTATTCCGTCAGCCAAGCTCGCCTCGATTTTTTCGGCATCGACGGCGTCGGGCAGGATGATTGTCCGTGTGAATTGCCCGCTGCCACGCTCGCGCCGGATGAAGTTGATATTTTCCTCGTCCGGCAGCGGGTGCTTGACGCCCTTGACGGTCAACGTCTCGCCGGTAATCGTTACGTCCAGGTCCTTTTGCTCGATCCCCGGAACCTCGCACTGGATGAGGATATCTTCGGCGGATTCATAGACATTGACGGAGGGAAAAACGCCTCCCCCGACCCGACGAGTCTGATCGCTCCAGGGCCTGGCCAGCCGCTCCAACTCGCGCTGCACGTAACGAAGCCCGGCAAAGGGATCAAAATTCGCACCCCATCTGAAAATAGCCATTTTTTTCTCCTTTCTGCAATATCAATCCGCATCCGTCAATAGGTTGTGCAAGGAGCATACCAAAGGCGCAAGTCTTACCCAACTCGCTGTTTGAGCAGATGTTATAAACGCGATACCGATAGCGATACGATTTACGGGTGAATTTCGATACGATATTCTGTCATATTGACAGGCTTGTGAGTTTAGTGCTCTTGAAAAATATTGGACCGTCAAATCTCGCAAAAGATGGGCCGGGCGGGATTTGAACCCGCACTCCCTTAACGGGAAGGGGATTTTAAGTCCCCAGCGTCTGCCATTCCGCCACCGGCCCCGATGTTGCTCGCCAAGAAAATACTATACACTTAAAAATGAATTATGTTCTCCTTTTTCCTCTTCTTCTTTCAGCAAAATCACAATCCCCTTTCTTCTTCTTTCAGCAAAATTACAATCCCCATAATCCGGTAATCCCTGCCTGCCACGCCGTAGCCTTGGCGAAGGTGGGAAATCCCGCTATTCTGTTCTTCTTCTTTTTCTTTCACTTCGAAATTCACAATTCCCTGTTCATTATTCAATATTCTTTTTCCCCATCGCCCTACCATCCGCCCCCTCCTCCCCCTCCGCCTCCCCCGCCGGAAAAGCCCCCACCACCCGAGCCGCTGGAACTCGGAGCCGCCGACGCCGACGACAGGGCGCTGCTGAACGAGCCGCTGAAGGACGATGCAAATGTCGCCGCTCCCATTGTGCTCCAGGCGGCGCCGTGATACCACGTCGGGCTGTAGCCGCCTTCGCCGGCGGCTGCCTGGGCAAGAACGTCCGTAAATTTCTCCGCCCAGTCGTTTTCGACGTCGAGCGCGAGGGCGTAAGGAAGGAATTTTTCGAACAGTTCGGGCGTTTTGTCGGGCGGGTGGGCTGCATTGAGCAAATCCCGCTCTGCTGTGGCGAGGTACATCCTGAACCCTTCAATCTGGTCCATGACGGCCCTGCCCTCGATGGTCGGACGCTTCAGCAGATGGAAAAACCGCACATTACCCCAACCTATAATCAGCAATATCGGCAGCAGCCAGATGGATGTCATCCACGCAAGAGCGCACAGAACGCCCACCTCGGCAATGCAGAACAGACCGGCGAAGACTGTCATAGAGACCGCTGCACCGCGTTTGCCGCTGTCGGATGAAGCCGATTTCCATGCTAAAATCATCTGCCGGACGAGAAAGAACACTCCGACGCTCCAACCCGTCAACCAGGCCGACAGGAACAGCACGGCTGGGTTATGCTCGACAAAAATCCCGACCAGCCCGGCAGCAACCACCGTCAACACCGAAATTACCACGCCTGGAATGAACCACTTGAGATTGGAAAAGAACAGTTTACCCTTGTACTCGTCAGCCAGGACTTTTTTCAATTCGGCGATGGCCCTGCTGAATTTTGCGTGGTTGGCGTTATCCAGTTCGATGGTTTTGTCGCTTCGGAGCAGTTTGCCCAGAAGTTTCTTTTCCCCGCGCGACAAGAGTGATTCGTCTGCGTCGTCAATCCGTGTAAGTGAATACTTGCCGTCGTCTTCGTCGATGGTCAGGTGTTTTTTGACGGCGAGGTCCATAACGGCGGCAGAGAAGGTTTTCTTATCGAACCCCATTCGCAGAACGTATCGAACCGAAGCCGGGCTGAAACCGACCGGCGGTTCGAACAGCGGAATAATAACGCCCCTGGCTGGGTCGCGTCCCACTTTGGACCAGGCAAGGAGGTAATAAATCCCCACGACGATGAGTCCGACCAGGGCTGCGAGGATAATCCCGTTATCCGTGAAAAAGTATTCGACTTTCTGCGCGAAGGTCGGTTCGGTAACGAAGCCCTTGGGGAAAGTTACGACGATGGTCAGACCTTCGCCCCCAGCCAATGGTTTTGTCGTGTGGAAAACCGAATGCCCCGAGGCTTCGACACTTGCGCGATAAGCCTTTCCCTTCGCGCCCTCTTTACCGGTGTATCCTTCGCAGGCGATTTTTTCGATGGGAATCCCGTCCGGAAGCGTAACTCTCGCAGAAGCTTTGTCGATGGGAAATATCCACTTGTTTCCCGTTACGTTCCAGTACAGTTCGTCATGGTCATCGAAGAACAGTATTTGCCGGGTCGTTTTGTAGGTCAGAGCGTAGGTATAGACGCCAGGATTGAGGAAAACGCCTTTCCTTCCTATTCGCACTCGTTGGCAATTATCTTTGCTTTCG
Organism: Planctomycetales bacterium; assembly: GCA_030631125.1. Next base: position 4,778 of record DAOVLS010000056.1, on the reverse strand, counting down.
ACGTGATATGGTTCGGGTTTATCGTCTCGCCTGATGCTGACGACCTCGAACGGCACGATTATCTTGCGCCGGTCGCGCCCGACGTGCAGGACGGGAAAATCGCGATAGATTCCCTGCTTGATTTCCTGCTGGGCGCAGCGGACCTGGATTGTCTCGGTAACTATAAGCCAGCCGTCCTTGCCGACGGTTATATCACTGTGGTAACTGAGTATCCGCTCCGTATTCGGCGCAGCAGCCGAGGCCGGGCAGGAAGTCAAAACTGAAATCAATACTGCAAGTAACAATGCGATCGCTATGCTACGGCTCTTTCCCGGATTCATACATCGCTCCTAATTGGGCGGCGGTACGATATTTGACGGCCAGGTTACGGATATGGTCAGACCTTCGCCTTTCTTCAATTTGCCTGTAGTGGTAAAGCAGATTCTTCCACCGTTGTCGATTCTTCCCTTCCAGGCTTTGCCTTTCGCGCCCTTTGGTCCGGTGTATGCGGCATATCGGATCTTCCCAGCCGGGGCGCCCGTGGGTATCTTCAACCGGGCCGACGCCCGCGCTATCTCGAACGTCCATTCATTTCCTGTAACGTTCCAATACAATTCGCATTTGTCGCCCTTTAATATCACTTGCTTGCCTGTGCGATAGACCAGCGTGTAGGTGTACACGCCCGGTTTGAGGAAAATGTTTTTCCCGCCCATGTACACGCGTTTACACCGGCCTCGGTTCACTACGTGATACGGCTCCGGCTTACCGTCCTTCAGTACGGCGGCGACCTCGAAGGGCACGACCACGTTCGTCCCGTCTTTTCTTTGATGCTGCACGGGGAAATCCCGATAAATCCCCCGCTTGATTTCCTTTCCGAGAGCGACGACCCTGATACTCTCAGTTACCGTTACCGACAAATCGTCGTGCACGGCTATCTCGGAATGAAAGTGCAAAATTCGTTCAGGCCCAGCCGGCGGAACGGGTTTGGCTAACGGATTTAATTCGCCGGTCGGCGTGGCCCGTAAGCAGACCTCGCAAGCAGCGATAACACAGCATAATAGTGCAATCGCCGCGAGGGATGTTCGTATCTTTCGCATCAGTCAATCTCCACTTTCGGGGCATTGTGATCAGTGGCGGTCTCTATCTGGAAGAACTCCGCCCGACGGTAGCCGAAGATGCCCGCGACGATGTTTCCGGGGAACCGCTCGACGCGGATATTGTAATTCCGCACTGCCCCGTTGTAATACCGACGGGCCATCTGCAACTGGTCCTCGATTTCGGCCAACTGCTCCTGGAGGTCGAGGAAGTTCGCACCGGCCTTGATGTCGGGGTACCTTTCTGCCAGTGCGAACAGACCCTTAATCTGGTCGGTCAGTGCGTTCTCGGCCGTTTCGGTCTCCTTCATGCCCTTTGCCTGGTCGCTGCGGGCGCGGAGTTCGGTAATCCGTTCAAGGACGCTCTTCTCGTAGTTACTGTACCCCTTGACGATCTCGACGAGGTTCGGGATGAGGTTCCGCCGGCGGCGAAGTTGCACGTCGATGCCGCTCCAACCCTCGGCCATGAGATTTTTCTCACGCACCAACCGATTGAACGCGAATATCACCCATCCGATTAAAATAACGATAACGACAATCGCCAGAGTTACGGGAACCCCCAAACCACTCGCAAGGGTCGTTGTCCAAACTGTAATTAGAAATGGTTCCATGCCTGTTATATCGCTAATATGAAAATAATTCTGTAGTCGTGTCAACATTACCGGACAGGACGATTGGCATTTGGGCGTCCTGCTGGTATATTGCTTCGGATGGAAGCGGTCTTCCCCGGCATCATAAATCAGGAATATCTTTATCATGGACGGATTCGCACACCTGCACGTACATTCGGAATACTCGCTGCTGGACGGCGCGAACCGTATCGGTAAACTCATCGCGCGAACCGGTGAGATGGGCATGGACTCACTGGCGCTGACCGACCACGGGAACCTCTTCGGCTCGATCGCGTTCTACACCGCCTGCCGGAAAGCCGGCATCAAGCCGATCCTCGGAATCGAAGCCTATATCTCCCCCACCACGCGATCCGACCGGTCGATGGGCAAAATGTCCGAAGCCTCATGGCACATGATCCTCCTGGCGATGAACGAGGCAGGCTGGCGAAACCTCATCAAACTCAGCAGCCGGGCGTACCTGGAGGGGTTTTATTACAAGCCGAGGATCGACCGCGAACTGCTCGGCGAACTGAACGAAGGCCTGATCTGCCTGTCTGCCTGTCTGAAAGGCGAAGTACCTCACGCCTTCCTTTTGGGACAGGACGAAAAGGCCGAGCGTATCGCCCGCGAATATCTCGATATTTTCGGGCCTGAACGGTTCTTCATGGAGGTCCAGAACCAGGACCTTCCCGACCAGAAACGAGTCAACGACCAACTCGCCGCCCTGGCCGGCAGGCTCGGTATCGGCATCGTCGGCACCAACGACGTGCATTTCCTCACCGCCGACGACAAACCAAGCCACGAGGTGCTCACCTGTATCTCGACGGGAAAAACCCTGGCCGACGGCGGAGCGTTGACATACTCGCCGCAGGTCTATCTGAAAGACCCGCGCGAAATGCGCGAGGCGCTGAACGACTGGCCCGGAGCCGCCGATAACACGCTGCGTATCGCCGAGATGTGCAACCTCGAACTGGACTTCTCCCGCAAGCACCTTCCGGGATTTACGACGCCCAACGGCGAATCGGCCACAAGTTATCTCCGTCGGCAAAGCGAAGAAGGCCTGAAGAAACGCTTCGGCTCCGACATCACCGACGAGCATCGCAAACGCCTCGACCATGAACTCAAAACAATCGAGGGCAAGGGATACTGCTCCTACGTTCTGATCGTCCACGATATGGTCCAGCACGCAAAGAGCAACGGTATCCCCTGCGGCGCTCGCGGCAGCGGGTGCGCGACGCTGATGGGATACTGCCTGGGCATCAGCGACGTTGACCCGATGCGATACGGGCTGCTGTTCGAGCGTTTCACCGACCCGCAGCGGGAAGAAGACCCCGACTTCGACATCGACATCTGCCAGGAAGGCCGACCCAAACTGATCAACTACGTCCGCGAGAAATACGGGCACGTCGCACAGATTATCACGTTCGGAACGCTCAAGGCCAGAGCGGCCATCCGCGACGTCGGGCGAGTGCTGGACATCCCCCTGCCGGAAGTCGATACCATCGCCAAGAAAATCCCGGACGCGCTCGGAACGAACCTCCAGGGCGCTCTGGCGACAGAACCGACGCTCAAGGAAATGGTCCATAACGACGAGCGAGTCAGCAAACTGTTCGACCATGCCATGAGACTCGAAGGAATGTCCCGTCATGCCGGCGTCCACGCCGCCGGTGTCGTCGTCGCCGACGAACCGCTGGAAAACCTCATCCCGCTCTGCAAACAAACCAATAGCGACGACGCCATAACCCAATGGGACGGGCCGACTTGCGACAAAATCGGGCTGATGAAAATGGACTTCCTGGGCCTGCGAACGCTGACGACCATCCAGCGGGCGCGCGATCTGGTCCAGGCAGACACCGGAAAAGACATCGACCCGGAAACCATACCGCTGGACGACCCGGAGGTCTTCGAACTGTTCCGCAGCGGGCAGACCGACGGGATATTCCAGTTCGAGTCCGGCGGGATGCAGGACCTCCTGCAAAAGATGAAGCCAGACCGCATCGAAGACCTCATCGCCGCGAACGCCATGTATCGACCCGGACCTATGGAACTCATCCCGTCTTACTGCAGACGCAAGGACGGCAGCGAGGAAATACCCTCCGTTCACCCGCTGGTCGATGACATCCTGGCCGAAACCTACGGCATCATGGTCTATCAGGAACAGGTGATGCAGGTGCTCAACCGTCTGGGCAAATTGCCTCTGAACACCGCACTGACGCTGATTAAGGCAATCTCGAAGAAGAAGGAAAAGACCATCGTCGCCCAGCGATCCACCTTCCTGGCCGGGACACACGAGAACGGTATCGAAGCAGAAGAGGCTGAGAAAATCTTCGACCTGATTCTGCGATTCGCCGGATACGGTTTCAACAAGGCCCACTCGACACGATACGCAATCATCGCCTATCAGACCGCCTATTTTAAGCGGCGTTACCCTCGCCAGTTCATGGCCGCCCTCCTGACGTTCGAGAGCGGCGACACCGACAAGATCGTCCAGTACATGAACGAAGCCAGGCGGATGGACCTCACCGTCGCCCCGCCGGAGATTAACGCGTCGGGCGCTGACTTCACCGTCGATGGCGAGAAGATTCGCTTCGGTATGGCGGCCGTCAAGGGCGTCGGGCAGAAAGCGGTCGCTTCGATTATCGAGGCGAGGAAAAATCTTGACCGCTTCGAGCATCTCTATCATTTCTGCGAAAATGTCGATCTGCGAGTAGTCAACCGCTCGACAATCGAGGCCTTGATAAAGTGCGGCGCGTTCGATTCGCTCGGCGCGCACCGGGCGGCCATGCTGGCTGCGGTCGATCGCGCTATCGAACTGGGCAACACCGCTGCCGACGACCGTCGAAGCGGGCAGATGAGTTTCTTCGGCGACGACTCCCTCAGCCCCGGCGGAAAGGAAAAACCGCAGCCGCAATTTCCCAAAGTCGAAGCACTTTCGGAGATGCAACTCCTGGTCGCCGAGAAGGAAACCCTCGGATTTTATATCACCAGCCACCCCCTGGTCGGATACGGACGCGAACTGGATTCGCTCGGCTCGGCGACCTGCGCGAAACTCGCCAGCCTCGCCGAGGGCACAGGCGTTGTTATCGGATGTATG
>DAOVLS010000099.1 GCA_030631125.1 Planctomycetales bacterium | reverse complement strand
CCTTTACCTTTTTAGGAGAGTATCAAAATGGCAGAGAAACTGGCAATTGACGGCGGGGCTAAAGCGGTAACGAATTCACTGACCGGTTGGCCTCAATTCGACGAAAAGGCAATTAAGGCGGTCGAGGAAGTCCTGCGGTCCGGAAAGGTTAACTACTGGACCGGCCCGAAAGGAATGGAGTTTGAAAAGAAGTTCGCCGAATGGCAGGGCAGCAAATACGCCGTCAGCGTCTGCAACGGCACAGCGGCACTGCACGTGGCGATGACCGCGCTGGGCATCGGGCCGGGCGATGAGGTCATCGTGCCGAGTTACACATTCATCGCGTCGAGTTTCTCCGTCGTCCAGACCGGAGCCGTCCCGCGATTCGCCGACGTCAACATCGACGACCACTGCATCAGCGTTGAATCGGCGGAAAAACTTCTCAACAAGCGAACAAAGGGTATCATGCCCGTTCACCTCTACGGAAACGTCTGCGATATGGACCCAATTATGGCATTCGCCAAAAAGCACGACCTGTTCGTTATCGAGGACAACGCCGAGGCCTTCGGCGGGTCGTACAAAGGTAAAAAGACCGGAACCATCGGACACATGGCTGCTTGCAGTTTCTGCCAGAACAAGACATTCACCACCGGCGGCGAAGGCGGAATGATTACCACCGACGACGAGGAACTGGCATGGATCGCCCGGAGTTTCCGGGACCACGGATACGACGTGAGGGAACGACTGAACCTGCTGGAGGTGGAGCAGAAACTTCCGTACATCCACAATATGATCGGCTGGAATTATCGCATGACGGAGATGCAGTCGGCCATCGGCCTGGCTGAACTTGAACGAATGGACTCCTGGAATATGCCCGCCCGCAAACGCAACGCGCACATCGTAATAGACGCACTGAAAGACTTACCCCGGGTCAAATTCGTGCCAATAGACACGCCCGAGCGGCAGAATGGATGGTTCGTCATGGCTTTCTCGCTGGACATCGAAAACATGACGTGCGATATAGACCAGTTCGTCCAGGCTGCCGGTGCGGAAGGCGCGCCGGTCTGGAAAGTGTTCTGGCCGCAGTGCCACACCGAGCGTGCCTTCGTCGAGCGTAATTCCTTCGGCAAGAGCGGTTTCCCGTTCAACTCGACAGAGTACACCGACCCCAAGAGCGTCGATTACAGCAACGTGGACGTGCCGAACGCCATCTGGCATCAGGGACACACATTCACCTGCTTTGCTTTTCCGACCTTCACCGAAGAGGACATGAAACAGATCGCCGAGGCGATCGTGAAGGTCATCAAGGCGTATGCAAAGTAAAATTTGCTCATATTTTGAGTCTGTCTGTTCACGTGGTCCATAAAGATAAAAATTGCGAAGCGGCAAACCGTGCGGCTGGCCGCTTCGCAAAATACTGTCATGGAAACATACGAAATAGGTCTGGCCTGTGTTGAGATTACTCCTCCGGTCGGTACGCCGCTGGCGGGGAATTTCCGCGATGATTACGCCTCCCGCGGCGTTCACGCGCCGCTGTGCTCGCGGACGGTCGTAGTTCGGCAGGGCGATACCGCGCTGGCCATTATCAGCAATGACCTGCTGACGGTTCCCGACAGGCTCGTTCGTCGGGTCCGGGAGGGCGTGTCGAGCCGATGCGGACTCAAGCCTGATTGCATCATGGTCTCTGCCATTCACACCCACAGCGGCCCGGCAGTCGAGGCGATTGCGGATGATGCCGACGGTGAAAAAATCCAGGATATGGTCATTCCCGGCATCATCGAGAGTTGCGTCAATGCCCTTGAATCGTGCAAACCGATGTGCCTCTGGATCGCTGCGGGCAAGGCTGAAGGCGTCTGCTTCAATCGTCGGTTGAAACTTACCGACGGACAGACGGCTATGAACTGGACCCGCCCGCCCGCAGACACAATCGACCGTCCGCTTGGACCTGTGGATACCCGGGTCGGCATCCTCGCCGCCGGGCAAACGCTCGAAGCCCCCAGCCTCGTTGCGGCGAACCTCTCGCTGCACCCAGCCGTGCTCGCCGGCGACAACTGGCTGATGGGGCCTGACTGGCCGGGATACTATTACCAGAGCATCCGCAAGGTCTTCGGCCCGAATACGCATCCAATGTTCCTCCAGGGCGCAGAGGGTAACATTAACCACATTGACGCTCGGGACTCTCAACAGGGACGAGGTTTCAAAGAGGCCCAGCGGATCGGTTCTGTGGTAGGACTGTCGGTGGTCGATGCCCTCCGTGACGCAAAACCAGTCTCAGGCCCGATAAAGTCCTCAACCAGAATCATCCGCGCAGGCCCCCGCGAGATTACCACTGGGCAACTCGCATGGGCTGGGGGCGTCGTCGATGCCGCCGATAACTCGCCGGCCGGGATGGTGGACGGTATCTCCGATTTGATGTTCGCACAGGACCAGATTGAAATGGCTGGGCGAACTGACCCGTACGAGTTGGAAATTCAGGTTTTTCGCATCGGGCAGGTCGCTATTGTAGCCTTGCCGGGCGAGTTCTTCGTCGAGCACGGTTTGGAGATAAAAGCCCAATCACCGGCCGAACTGACTTTGGTGGTCGGCCTGGCCAACGGCTCGGTCGGGTACGTGCCGACGCTCGATGCCTTCGAGCAGGGCGGGTACGAACCGACCAGTTGGCGTTTCGGAAAACTCGACCCCGATACCGGAAATATGTGCACCACCGCGGCAATCGAACAGTTGAAACTGCTGTTTGAATGAGGGGCGTCGCGGCCACAACACCCGGCTCTGTCCCCTTAATCGAAAAGCTTGAAAAAGTCGTGAAGATTCCCCCTTGACAGATTGTGATTATGTGGTACAATCTGCCTCCCAGTAATCAGTAAGCCGCCTGTACAAGCGAGGAACGATGGGGGAAATGAGCCGTTTTCCTTTCGTTGGTTGTTTTGGCTTGTCGGCGCACATCGTTTCGTGAGGATGAAAGTTTGTATCGCTCCGCCGCACCCGCTTAGGCGGGCAGAACTGCTCATGCGCGGCACGTACCTGATGTGAGATTTGTGTTGTCGGTAATGTGTATTTGCCGGCGGCGATTTGACAGTTCACTAGGTTTGAGTGGTTCGCCCGTGTGCGTGGCATGGGGAAAAGAGAGGTTGCGAGGTTGTGAGTCGCATTGATCAGGAGATCCGGTCAAGTTTGCGGCTTGCGGAGTGAGAACAGAAGTATGAGCAAGATGAGGAATGCGAGGGTTGCGGTTTTGGTATGTGTTTTGTTGATCCTGGGGAGCCTGTTGCTGGGTGCGGCAACGGCCAGGGCGGACGAGTACACGACGACAAAGACGGACGTTCAGTCCTTCCCGACCCTTTCAACGGAGCAAGTCCGGTGCGCGTTCGTGCCGAACGATCCCTATTTCCACAAGGACACTCCCGGAGCGGGCTGGCTCGGACAGTGGCACCTGGTCAATGAGCACACATCCGGGCTGGATGTACGCGTTCAAGGCGCCTGGAATCGGGATATCACCGGTAGCGGGGTGACCATAGGCATCGTGGACGACTGCCTGGAAACATCCCACCCGGACCTCGCGCCGAATTACGTGGCTGCCGACAGTTGGGACTTCGGTCAGAATGACAACAATCCCAACCCGGTGCGCGCCGATGACCAGCATGGCATCAGCGTGTCGGGCGTAGCTGCGGCCCGGGGTGGTAACAGCACCGGCGTGACCGGTGCGGCACCGTACGCGGGACTGGCCGGGCTGCGAGTCGATTTTTACAACCAGACCACGCAAATGTTCATTGACGCCACCCTGTATCATAGTAGCGGCGCCAACACGAATATCACGATCAAGAACCACAGTTATAGCATTCAGGCTACATACATATTCACAACCTCGCAGGAGACTGCAGTGGCCACTTCCGTTGCCGCGGGCACCGTCCATACTTGGGCGGCCGGTAATGATCGCGGTACGTCGGGGCAGGATGTCAATAAGAAAGATTGCCAGAACAGCCCCGACGTCATCGCTGTCGTCGCCTTGGGCAGCGATGGTGATTATGCCAGTTACTGCAACTTCGGCGCCTGCGTCTTCGTTGCCGCGCCGTCGAATTCCTCCGGACTGTTCAGAATTACCACCACCGACCGCACCGGCACGGCGGGGTATAATACCGGATCGGGCGATACGTTTCCTGACAACGACTACACCAGCATTTTCGGCGGGACGTCCTCATCAAGCCCGTTGGTCGCTGGCGTTATGGCGCTGGTCAAGCAGGTCCAACCCAACATCGACACCCGCTTCGCCAAGCATCTGTTGGTCAGGACCTGCGACGTGGTGGACGCAGGCGACTCCACCATAGAGAGCGACGGTGGGTGGAGAACCAACGCAGCGGGAAATACCTTTAACCAGAATTACGGGTTCGGACTGATCGACGCCGATGGTCTGACCCAATTGGCCACGCAGTACACCGGTGTGACCGCATTGGAAACTGAAAGCACCGGGACCATTATCGTCAATGCGTCGATCCCGGAATTTAATCTAACTGGTATCAGCCGGACGTTCAACTTGGCCTCAGACACGCCCCTGGAAGAAGTCCTGGTTACCCTGGATATTTCCCATACCTGGCGAGGCGACATCGAGGCATTCCTGATATCACCCAGTGGTTATGAAAGTCGCCTCATGGTCCGATCCGGAACGGATTTTTTTGCTGATATCGATTGGACGTTCACAACCAACGCCTTTTGGGGCGAAGATCCGGAAGGCACCTGGACACTCATGGTTCGGGATGTCTTCGATTATGATACGGGCACGTGGAATTCATTCTCTGTGACGGCCCGCATGGGCGAGTTGGTTCCCGAGCCCGCGACGTTGTGTCTGCTGGCAATGGGTGGTTTGGTGCTGCTGAAGCGTCGTCGTTCAGCGTAGTTTGGTTATCTCTTCAGGCCGGCGTTCCTGTGGGATGCCCGGCCGGGGAGGTTGCGGCACATACTACAGCGCGGCGGGTCGAGAGACCCGCCGCGCTGTTTTTCCGCTTCCCGTAGAGACACTTTGTGTCGCTCCAACTTGAAGCGCTGCCCAGTGGCAGTCGGAATTTTTTCATTGCGGCTGGGGCTTTACGCCAACTAGTATATCTGCGGTTTCCGGGTTTACTGATATTTTCGTCCAATAGCGAGATACGTCATGCACAGAAAGCGACTGATATTGTCGGCTGTTGCCGTCGTGGCTCTTCTGTCCTGCGTGGTTTCGGCCCAGCAGCCCATTGAGCAAGGCCGTCGCGTGTACGATGAGCAGTTGCGAGTCGAACTGGACAAGCAGCAGGCGGCGGCCCGGCAGATGGGCCTGGACGCCGGCGGATGGTTCAGTTTCGCTTTTTTCACTTACGAAGACGCCGCCGCCCGAAAAGAGCGGACACTCCGGCAGTACGAATTAAGGCTCTGGGCGAACTACTCCGTAGCCGGTGTACACACGTTCTATTTCCGCGGCAAGATGGGCTACGACGATTGGAACAGCGATGACAACCCCGACGGCGACTCGAGCGATGATTTCAACAAACCCGACGTGGAGCGTGCCTGGTATCGCTTCGATTACGACCGTCTGATTCGCAATCAGACCGGCCAGGACCCGCCGGTGGGATTCACGATACAGGTCGGACGCGATTTTTACGAGATCGGTTCAGGTCTGGTACTGGCGATGCCGCTGGATGCGGTCAAACTGACCGGCAGAGTCGGCGACTGGACGGTGGATGGTCTGCTTGGAAAGACAATCGGCCACGACACACCCAACATTGACGATTCCGCCTCCGTCTGCGACCGTATGGACCGCTGCTTCTATGGTATCGAGGTGAAGTACTCCGGCTTCGACCGCCATGAGCCGTATGCCTATTATCTCTGGACCAACGACCATACTGACGTCAGAGGCTATATAGACAATCAGGAGTATTCCTACGACAGCCGGTATTTCGGTATGGGCAGCCGGGGCAGTATCGAGCCGCTGCCGAACCTCCGATACGAAGCGGAGATAGTTTTCGAATCAGGACATTCATATCCCGAAGGCGTCAACTCGCAGGAAAAAATCGACGCCATGGCCATCGACTTGCTGCTTGAGTATCTCTTTCCGGTAAAGCGTAAACCCCGCGTCGCGTTTGAGTACCTCTGGGGCAGCGGGGACGTCGACCGTCGCATCAGCAGCACCTCGACAATCGGCGGCAACCAGCCGGGGACGCGCGACAGGGCTTTCAACGCCTTCGGATACCGCGATACGGGTCTGGCATTCGCGCCGGCGATCAGTAACCTGCATATTTTCCGACTGGATTGCAGCGTAATCCCGCTGGAGGACATAGAACTGTTCCGCAAGATGGAAGTCGGAACCACGGCGTTCTTCTACACCAAGGACGCTCGCGGCGGAGCGATTTCCGATACGCAGGGAGCGGCTTCGTCCAGCTGGGTAGGATGGGAATGGGACACCTATGTCAACTGGCGATTGACATCGGATGTGTCGTTCACAATCCGCTACGGCCTGTTCTTTCCAGGCGCTGCGTTCCAGAACGAGCACTCACGACACTTCCTCTACACCGGTCTGACATACAGTTTCTGAGGATTACAGAAAATGAATCGCGCATTTACAATTCTTTTGTCAATGGCGGCGGTGGTAATGGCTTCCTGCCAGGCGGGCGATAACCAACCGCAGGTCCAAGGCGGGGACGTCAAGCTGACCGCTGTCGATTCGGCGGCCTATCTCGACGGTGTCTCATCTTTACCGACGGTATCGGAGGCAGAGGCGTTTAGAGGGGTTTTGCTTGTCCTGGCCGAGCCGCACAAGGCGACCTTCGCCGAGGCAGTTACCGCATTGCAGGACCGCAAAATCGTCGATGCGAACTGGGATTTTCAGGCCGACAGACCCATAACCAAAGGCAAAGTCGCCTATATGACTTACCAGGCCTGCGGTATCAAGGGTGGATTGACCCTGCTGTTGACCGGACCGTCCCAAAGATATTGTTTAAAAGAATTACAATATCGTGGTCTCATCAGCCCTGGTTTATCGTATAATACAGTTACAGGGATGGAGTATTTGGCCATTCTGGGGCGGATTGACGAGTTCCGCCAGACAGGAAAAGTAGCCGGCGCTTCGGACCGGGAAGGAGGACTGGAGTGATGAATATTTATCTACGCATGTCTGTTATCGGCCTTGTTTTGCTGGTTTTGGGCGGCGTGAGTTTTGCCCAGAAAGGTAAAACCGCCACCACTAAACCCAAATCTCAAAAGCAGGTCAAACCCGAATCTCAAAAGCAGGTCAAGCCCAAACCGATGGTCGTTACCGTCAAAGAGGTCTCAGGTACCGCCCATCGCCTCGTTGTCGGTAAAGAGAAGAAATGGGTGCCCCTTAAAGCCGGCGACAAACTGGATGAAATGACCGTAATCCGTACAGGCTTTCGTACGAAGGTGGTGCTGACCTTTGCCGACAACTCCGAGGTAATCATCGACAGGGTTACAAAGATGGGTATCCGCGAATTTCGCAAGGAAGGAAAGGTTACCAGGACGACCCTGGGGCTTAAATACGGTTCGTTGCGTGCCACCGTAAAAAAGGCTGACGGACCTAACGACTTCCGCATTTCCACGCCTACAGCCACCGCCGCGGCAAGGGGGAGCGGGCTTCAGACAATATTCAGCGGCGACTTCGGCAACGCAATGAAATGCTCATCGGGAAAATGGAACGTCAAAAAAGGAAGCAAACGCCGGAACCTCGTCAAGGGTGAAGGAACAAACAACAGGATGGTGGCGTCGATCAGGATAGCCAAAAAGAAGGCTACGCCCGTTCTT
>DAOVLS010000425.1 GCA_030631125.1 Planctomycetales bacterium | reverse complement strand
GGCTGGATGGGTCTTTCCATGCCGTCGTTCGCCCGCCGTTTGTAGTTATCGGTAACATGCCGGCCCATCGCGTCGAGGCAATGGCCACCGGCAGCGTCGTCAGACCGGCAAAGGCGATGTGGCGGAGGTATTTCCAAAAAAAACCGACCCACGCTATCACCATTCTGCTGTTCCGCGATGCGAAGACCTATAAACACTGGACAAAGAAACTTTACAAAAACGCCGACCCGCCGTATTTCGGCTACTACCGCCCGGGCGACCGGACGATGGTGATGAACATCGCCACGGGCACGGGCACGCTGGTTCACGAATTGACGCACGCGTTGATTGTTTATGACTTCCCGGCTGTGCCGTTGTGGTTCAACGAGGGCCTGGCGAGCCTGCACGAAGGATGCAGGGTGCTGGGCGATAATATAATCGGGGTGGTCAACTGGCGCCTGCCGGCCTTGCAGAAGGCGGTCCGCGCCAAGAAACTCCGCCCGCTGCGGGAGTTGATTACGCGCGACGATTTCTATGGCCGGCAGCGGGGGTTGAACTATGCACAGGCGAGATACTTCGTGATGTACATGCAGAAGCGGGGGCTGTTGCAGAAGTTTTATAAGCACTTCCGCGCCCACCACGACGGCGAGGCAGCCGCGGTCAAGGCTGTCGAGCACGTCTTCGGCGCCAAACTGGAAAAAGTCGAGTCCGACTACTTGAAGTGGGTAATGACGCTTCGTTGGCGATCCCGCTGAAGTTCCGGGCGGGAAAACATCACGCCGGCGGCGAGCATCGCCAGCCCCAGAAGCATCGTGCACATACCGGTAGTCGTGTCCGACAACCAAAGTCCGGCACGAATCATCAAACGTGGTTCTTTGCGTTGCGGCGGGTTACGGGCCTCACGCAGGAGGCGCTGGGGTACGGACGGGGCCTGCGGGAGGGAATCGGCCCCGACGGTTTCACGACCTGTCGGGCGGTAATTGCCGTGTCGGATCATCAGGCGGGCGATAAGTACCGGGTCGTCGCGGGTCGCATGAATCATCCGGCCGTTGTAGGCTGCGAGTTTCTCATCGCAGCGGAGTTGATGATCCAGCGCGTCGCGCTGGGCCTGGAGGCGAGCCAGGACGGCGTATTCGGGCAGGAGCACCGCACAGGCCAGCGCCGGCACGCCGACAGCGGTGAAAAGGGCGAAGATCGCATACCGACCGACTGTCCGCCTTCGGGTAAAGTCGCCTTTATTATCTTCCCGGCCTGTAAAAGTCATAAAACGCCTTCCCTCTCTTACATCGGAATTTCGGAGCAAAATTCCGTAAGCGAAATGCGTACTTTGAGAAAAAATCTACTCCGGTTTGGGGATTTTGAGTTTTCCGCGGTAGTAATACGGCAGGTCGGCGTCGGCGACTTCTTTCCAAAGCCCCCTGCGGGCCTTTATTGCTTCGACTTGCGCCTGTTTGAATTCCCGTCCAAGCGGGTGGCGAAAGCGCGGGTCGGCGTAGCCGTGACCGGTGGCGATGATCCGCTCGTTCAGGTTCGACCCGTCGGGCAGGATTACATATGCCAGCAGCCTGTTATACGTATCGCGGGTCCTCATGCGGTGAAGTTTCAGCGTAACGGTCTTTCCGAAGGCGGCCGAAAACGTGAATTTTGATGCTTCAGGCCCGAAATGCTCAATGGGCGCGTCGGGCTTGACTGTCTCCGGCGTGTCGGCGCCCCACAGGCGGATGCGGGTCCGTTTGAATCGTCCGTCGGGGCAATCAACGTCGAGCGTATCGCCGTCTATGACGCGCCCGACCCTGAACTTCCGGTCGTGGTACTTATCCCAATCGCTCCTGGGCGCTTGGCCGAAGAACCCCGCCCTGTCGGCCAGGACCAGCGAAACGACCACCACCGCAACGCCGGCCAGAAAGAGGAGTTTTCTCGCCACTCGGCGTATTCGTCGCTGACGGCGCGATATTTTGACCGAACGTTTGTGTTTCGACATCTTTCGTATGGAATCCCCGACTCAAAGACAGCCCGCAGACAGGCGTCTGCGGGCTGCGGGCGGATTCTGTCGGCGAACGATCTTTATCTTTTTTTGGAAGCGGTTTTCTTTCCGGTCTTTTTCTTTTTTACCGTTTTGGCGTCGGCCTTCTTCTTTCTACCGAGGTCGAATGCGTCGTGGACCAGTCGGAGCGCCTTTGGTCCGTCGGACCGGTCGATGATGCAGGAGATTTTTATCTCGCTGGTCGTTATGTTACGGATATTGACGCTACCTTCGGCCAGTGCAGCGAACATCTTTTCCGCCACACCGGTATGGACCCTCATTCCCAGCCCGATAACCGAGACCTTCGCGAGGTTCTTCTCGAACTCGACGGTCGTGCCTTTCATCTGCCGGCACAATTTGCGGCAAAGTTTGCGGGCTTCCGGCAGAGTGTGCAGATCGACGGTGAAGGATATTGTCGCCAGTTTCGGCGCGGTTTCGATCTGGATGATGTCATCGACAATGATATTGGCAGCGGCGATGGCGTGAAATATCCCGGCTGCTACTCCGGGCCTGTCGGGAACGTTCAGCAGAGAAACGCTCGCCAGGTTCTT
>DAOVLS010000391.1 GCA_030631125.1 Planctomycetales bacterium | reverse complement strand
GACAATCACAAAACAGGTTAGCGTTTCCTAAAAAGGGGCGAAAATAGGTTAGCGTCCCCTATTTAGGTTTTGTGGTCGGTGCATCGATCGCGCGGATGAGCATTTCGCAGATGTCCCGTTGGAGCGACCTTGCGCTGAAGCCTTTCCCGCCGGTCCGGCCGTTGACGATGATGCTGAAGGCGAGTTTCGGAGCCGCCTTGCGGTCGAGGACATAGCCGCTCAAAGCGCTGACGCCGACGAGCGAACCGGTTTTGCCCAGTATCCTTCCTTTGGCCGGTCCGGCGAGTTTGCGTCTGAGCGAGCCGTCGATACCGGCAATCGCAAGCGAACGGACAAATTGCTTTTCGGACGCCAACTTTTGCAGCAGCGTTGTCAGTGTCGCCGCCGATGCCCGGTTGCGCCGACTTAAGCCGGAACCGTCGGCCACGGTGAACTGCCCGGCCTTCAGGCCGTAATCGGCCAGGAGCGTTTTTCGCGCAACCTGGGCCGACTTTGTCCAGGTTGCCGGCTTGCCGTCAGTCAGTGCGCTGCGAAGAAAGATGCACTCTGCCATCATGTTGAGGCTTTGCTTGTTGGCCCGCAGCAGCGCCGACGCCAGCGGCGTTTCGGCTGTCGCAATCTGTTGCATGTCCTTATAGCCCACGGGCCAATCATTGGAAAACATAATCTTCCCTTTGACGGCGATGCCGGCCCGGACGAGCCTGTCGGCCAGAACGGCGGCGAAAAGCGCCGGCGGATCGGGAGCCGCCACCGGCAGCAGGTTCGGCGTGCTGCGGGTAACCGTTCCGGTCAGCGTTACTTGCACGCCCGACCTGCCGAACCGGCAGTGCCACAGGTGCCGCTTGCCGAGGCGGACACGGTTGCTAACCTGGATGAACCGGCTGACCGGCGTCAGGAGAGGCCAGACCCGCTTACCACGCACCGCAAAGCCGATATCGAGACAGTTGTTATTGAAGTTCACTCCCGCCACGGGCGCTGCGTACCATCTCTGACGTTGGCCGGCGGGCCAGTCGGGATGGACGTAAGGTCCATGGAATATTCCGGCACGGATGACGAGATTCGATACTTCTTTGACGCCCTTTGACTTCAGGGCTTCGGCCCAGCGGTCGAACGTCGCGTAGATGGTTTCGTTCCGCGCTTCAGCCAGGCGGGCGTCTCCGGTGGTCGGGTCGCCGTCTCCTGTTACGACCAGGTCTTTACCGGCGACTGTGAGTTTCGTGCGAAACTTGAAGTCCGCCCCCAGCCGCTTCATCGCCACAGCCGACGTGAGGATTTTCTGGTTGCTGGCGGGTATCATCGGTTTGGCCGAATCGATGTCGCACAGGACAGCGCCGTCGGCGAGATTGATAACGTGCAGGCCTACGGACGCGCCGCCGCTGGACGTTTGGTAGCGGGCGACAATGGTCTGAAGGGATTCCCCGAGCGACGGTTCCTCGCTCGAAGCCGGCGCGGACGCCAGGCTGACGACAATCGCCGCCAACAATATTCGTGATACCGGGATGCGCTTATTGTAACTCATCGCAATAATCTGGGTTTTCACAGGCGCCAGGCATTGGGCATTGGTCGTAAGAGTGTCGTTGTACGTCCTTCCTTTATAATTCTGATATTTTATTGAATCGTGGAATAAAACAGGAAAAACCTTCATAAACCCAGTGCCACCAATGCCAAATGCCTGATGCCGAATGCCTTTTTATCACCACGGGTTGATTATATCGCCGAAGCAGGTTCCGACGGCGCGGGCTGCCAGCATCAGCGAGTCGTCGGGCTGGACCGTACGAATTTTTCCGGCGATGGAGTCTATCCGGACCGAGTCGATCTTTCCGCTCCTTACGACGACCATTTCTCCGAACCTCCCTGCCGCCAGCAGTTCGGTGGCGTGATGGGCCAGCGTGGTCGCCAGGACGCGGTCGAATGCCGTCGGCGTCCCGCCTCGCTGCACGTGCCCCAGCACAATGGCCCGGCTCTCCAGAGATGTGAGTTTTTCGATCTCGTCTGCGACGTGTTTGGCGATCCCGCCGAGGCGGATAGGCTCGGGGCTGGACTCATCCACGTGATTTACGACCATCTCGCCCCCAGCCGGGAATGCGCCCTCGCCGACGGCGATGAGCGTGAAACGCTTGCCGTGCTTGCTGCGACGATCGCACGCTTCAGCCACTACGTCCAGTTTGAAGGGTATCTCCGGTATGAGGATAACGTCGGTACCGCTGGCCAGTCCGCTCCGAAGCGCAAGCCAACCGGCGTAGCGTCCCATCAGTTCGACCACCATCACCCGGTGATGGCTTGAGGCGGTGGTGTGAACCTTGTCCAGCGCATCCGAACCGGTGGCTACCGCCGTATCGTGGCCGAAGGTTATCTCCGTACCGGGCAGGTCGTTGTCGATCGTCTTGGGTACGCCGACGATCTTTAGACCGCGATTGATGAGTTTGGCCGCACCGGCCATTGTCCCGTCGCCGCCGATGACGACCAGGGCGTCGAGTTTATGCTTCCGGCAATTTTCGAGCACACGGTCGGTTACGTCCTTCTCGACCCACTTTCCGTTCTCGAACACCTTGTACTGTGACGGATTGGCCTTGTTGGAGGACCCCAGTATCGTCCCGCCTACCGTCAGAATGCCCGAAACGTCCGAGACGCTCAGCGGATGGATGCGGTCCTCGATCAAGCCCAGATAGCCGTCTTCGATACCGAAAATCTCCATGCCGAACTTGAACATCCCCGTCTTTGCGACGGCGCGGATAACGGCGTTCAGCCCGGGGCAGTCCCCGCCCCCGGTCAATACGCCTACTCGACAAATCTTTTTGTCTGACATCGCTTTCTCCCTGGCCGCAGCCGCCGATTACGGTTTTTACAATAACGTTTATCGGCGCTTATTACAAAACAATCGCAGGGATGCAAGGGATGCAGGGGATAAACAGCAACAAATAAATGTTGAATAATGAACACGGAATTTCGAATGTCGAAGTGAAGAAGCGACTCTCGCATCGGCTTGGGGAGCGTAACATTTTTTCTGTAAATTAACAAGAAGCCATCGTTTGCTT
>DAOVLS010000190.1 GCA_030631125.1 Planctomycetales bacterium | reverse complement strand
GCCGAGTTGATGAGTTGGTTCACAAAGACGCCGGCCAGGCAGATTCTCCCGACACTTTCGGTCTGGACTAGAAGCCTCCCGGCGATGAAGGCCCTGTACGAAGGCATGGACCTCTACGACCAGGGCCGATATGCCGAAGGCTGGTTGAAGTTCCGCCAGGCCTCGCGCAAGGACCCCGCCTACATCGAGGCCCGGTACTGGGTCGGGAAGATGTACTATTTCATGGCCCGCTACGAGCACGCCCGCCGGGCGATTGAGAAATTCGTGTACATGGACCGGTACCATCCCCGAGTGGGTGACGCGATCGTCGAATACGTTCACACCTTCGAGAATCTCGATCTGCCGCCCCAGACGCTGTTGCAATTGTACTCCGATCTGGGTAAGCGCTATCCCGATGTTGTCATTCCGAATTACAGCGCGTGGTACAAGCGTCGAGGCGCCACGTCCGGCGACTGGCTGGAGGAAAGGTCCGCAGAAGTACTGGCCGGGATGGGGCGTTACGAAGAAAGCGTCAGGTTATCGGGGCCGGCGTTTAACATGACTTCCGTGCATAACTCTTTCAGCCTGGCCTGCGCCATTGCCCACAACGCGCAGACAGGTAAGACGTTTGGTCTCAAGGAGTTAATGCGTCAGCCGCAGTACTTTTCGACCAGGTCCAGTTTTATGCGATTCGGTGACCGGAGCAAAGAACAGACCAGCCTGCTCAATGCGTCCGCAACACCGATAAGAATCCTGGGCGCCAAATATCACAATATCGACAAGAACGCGATGTTTTGTCGCACCTCCCAGGGAAAGACTTTTTTCCTCTCTGCGCCCAGCGGCAGTGTCTTCAAGTCGCTTTGTTTCTATCCAATAGCCAAAGGTGATGACGGTATTATGGAAATCAAGATTGGACGGGCCGACGGAAAGAATAAATTTCTCTGGGTCGGATCCGAGACGCTGCCCGTTGCCGCCGGGAAAGGCCTGCGGTGGGATAAAATTCCGCGTCTTGGTTATCTTCGCGCCTCATGGTCCATACGCGTGGCGGACAAACGTTCGGGAAGGGCGATTATGGTTACCGGCGTGAAGATAGTTGCGAAATTTGCGAAGATCGGGTCGCATGGAGCGGTGGACGCGGCGTGTCGTAATACGTCGAGTTTTCGTGTGGAGGTGGACGGGATTCCCACGCGGCACTATCCCGGAGTGATAGGCCTGCTTAGTCCGGGTCATCATGCGCTCAAATTTTGTCCCGTCGAACCGGGTACGCCGTTCGATGCCTGGACAACAAAAGTTGCCGTTCAGCCCGGTAAGGTTACGAAAGTAACCGGTCGGTTGCCTTGGAAGAAAGACAGCCCGTGGTCTTCATGGAGCGCCATCCGGATCGGCCGGGAAGGTTCCGGGAACAACTCGTTCCGCGACAGGAACAGGCACCCCCCAGCCATTCATGTTGACGGCGAGGCCATTCGCATGGTCTGGTCCCGTGGGGGTGATTTGTGGTGGTCGTCCAGCAGCGACGGCGTAACATTTTCCCCCCCGGCCAAGCTGGCGCTTCCGGTTTCCAGCGCCTGGAATGAGAGTTCGCCCGGGATTCTGCGCGACGAATCGGGGCGATTTGTACTTACATTTCTGTCCAATCGCAGCGGTCAGCACACAACGGCTGCGTATATATCCTGGTCCCGGGATTTTATCCACTGGAGCGCGCCGTCAATCATTATAGATCGTTCCTACCGCAACATTGACATACTCCAGGACAATCGCGGGCGATTTATCCTGGCTGGGATCAGCGGAAGGACGGTTCAAATACACGCCAGTCGGGACGGTTGTCGCTGGGAGGCATTGGCGAAATTGCGGACACCAGGCGGCAGAGGTTGCCCCTCCATAGACGCTGCCCGCATTCTCCAACGAGATGACGGCAGGTATGAATTATGGGCCGCTAGCCTGTGTAGTTTAGCGGGGCGGAAAACCGACATAGTCTGGCGCTATATCAGTAACGACGCCCGGGACTGGGCCGGACCGGTCGTCGTTGTTTCTCGAGAGCGAAAACGCACCTGCTCGTTAGATATTGCGCCGGTCCACGTTCAGGGAAGGACGCTGTTTTGGCTGCTCACGTATTACAGTTTGTCTTACAAATCCAGTGTCAGCCTGTTCAGCGAGGGGGCCGGCGGCGCGTGGTACGAATCCCAACCTGTGGCGGGTCTGGCCCCGGGTCCGGCGTCAATAACGCATCATCGGCGCTGGGGATACCTGGCGGCATGGACATTACGCCACAGCCATGAATGGCTGCCCCGTTTTACCCGGCCGGCGGACGGACCTTTCCTCATGCGGGGTGATGATATTGAAAAACCGTTCCAGCCAATGAGTTTGGTGAAGGTTTCCACGCCGAAGGTCGAACCGGTCAGGCTGAAGCCGGCCAGGACCGCAATTGGCGAATTGACTTACGTTGCATGCGATACGCGAAACCACGGCAAGCCCATGAAAGAGAAAAGCGTCTGTGGCGATATGTTCTACAGAGGCCACTTCTTATTCACCAGGGACGCCGGACAATTTACCAAACCCGCTCCCGGAAGCGGAACAGTCAGTCCGAATGCAGTGGTGGTTTCTCTGAAATTGGGCTTGTCAAACGTCAAAGTCGCCATTGATTCAACCGACCCCAAGGGCCTGCACCCCAACGTGGCCCGCGTGGACCTTACAGGGAAAGGCAACTTCAAGGAGGCATACGTCCTGAAGGTGAAGCGAGCATACAGAATTCATGTCGATACGTACGATTTCAAAAAGGGATTTCGGTATTACTTCGAGCAAAATCCTTTGAATGTTCGTGTAGGTCAAAGGACAGTCCCGGTAGTAGCCAGGTGTCAGTACTTCAAAGGGGAATCTTCTCGCTGCTGGTTGCGGCTGGAACTGGGTGGGTACGCCGAAGGCAGGTGCCGGTTCGGCGACAAGACTTATAAAGTCAGACTGTTCGACACGAACGAGAACCTTCGTGTTAACGATCCGCCCGTTCCGATCGTGGAAAACGGCAAGGTCGTCGGCGTCAAGGCGATTGATACGGTCTTTGTGGACCTCGGCAACGGCGAATACGCGACGGGTTTCTATGGCCAACCCATATTCGTGAACGGCCGGTTTTATAAGGTGGAAGTTTCCGAAACCGGCCTGAAGGTTTCCGCAGGCCTCGTCGAGGGTAAAACGGGAATGGTTAGAATTGACCACCCGTTCTGGAGGGCATGGTTCGTCAGCAAGGACCGAGTGCTGACATTGTCCGGGGGTAAAGAGCCGGCGCCGATTCCGCCGGGCAGATACACGATCCTCAAGTACACCGAATTCATCACCGCCAACCGCACCAGACCCAGGGGGTACATCAGGATACTGAATTACAAGATACATTTCCGCAATGAAGTCAGGGCTGGGACAAGGAGTTATTCCGCCGACATCGCCGCCGGAAAAACAACAGACGTTGCTGCAGGCTCTCCGTTGGTCGGGACGATCAGGTTCACCCAAAAGGGGAACATCGTCTATTTTCGAATACATTGCACCGATGCCCTGGGCAACGGGATAACCGGCGCTCAGGCCTCCAGCGGAGTCAACGCATTCGGACCTACGATCGAGATTATTGACAATCAGGGAAAGACGATTCACAAAATCAAGACGACCTGGGGCATCAGTGCCTATCATGCGGACTGGCGCAAACCGGAAGGGTTTAAGGGAACATTCAAAGTCTCGACCAGTGGTAACGGGATATTTCCGGTGAAGGTCAGGCAGGCAACGCTTACTTTTGAATGATTATGGATATTCTCTATTTTGGTTCTGACTCGATGCCGGTTGCAAAAGGACAACGGGGATCGTGTTGGTCGGTGCAGGGGCGGCGATTCGGGCTATTTCGGGGACAGGGCCTTTTGGGATGATGATTTCTGCTTCGCAGAGGCGGCGCGCCTGCTTCGGCGGTTGCCGAGGATGGGGTCCTGGTCGAGGTAGAGTTCCCACTGGCTCATAATGTCGAGCATTTCCTTTCCGCGTTTGCAGTCTTCGACGGTCATTTTTCCCTCGCGGACGAGGTTGTAGTAGGGTTCGAGGCTGGTTTGCTGGTAGAGTCCGGCGTAGAGTTTGTAGAACTCCTCTCTGGGCAGGCGCGTGGGCGTAACTGCGTGGAGGGCGTCAAAGCAGGTGTAATCATCCGTCAGCAGTTCATCTTTTCGCTGGCGGTACAGTTCGGTACCCGGCAGAGGCGTCAGGACGGTGAACTGCGTCTGCGTAATTTTCATTTTATCCACGTAATCGCGCAGGCGTTTGAAGTCGTCGGCTTCCCACTTGGGGTCTGTGATAAACGCGCCCCAGACGATGACGCCGTTGTCGTGCATGATGCGAACGGCTTCATCGTTGGTCTTCATGTCGGTGCCCTTATTGATGCCCTCAAGTCCCTCGTCGGAGACTGCCTCCAGACCGAGCAGCACCGACGACAGCCCGATGTCCGCCCATTTTTTCACCAGGTCCGGGTGCCGGACGATCGAATCGGTGCGGCACTCCATGCTGTAACTCTTCTGGATGCCCTCGGCTACGATCATCTCGGCGATGGCTGTCTCGCGCCGATAATTCATCAGGAAATTGTCGTCCATGAACGTGATATGGTCGAGATCGACGGTCTTGATCTCATCGACGACGCGCCTGGCTGACATCTGCCGGGTCAGACCCTTGTAGAATTGCCAGACGCTGCAAAAGTTACACCGGAACGGGCATCCGCGTCCTGTAGCCATGGCGATGTCGGGCTTGCTGAAGAGCCAGAAATATTCCTGGCGATTATGCTCTATCAGGTCCCGCCGGGGCATGGGTAGCGCGTCCATGTCCAGTTTCATCGGGCCTGCGGCGTTGCGGACGAAATTGCCGTCGGCGTCCCGCCGGATGAGGTCGGGTATGTCTTTGAGCGGTCTGTGGTTTTCAACGGCATCGACAAGTTGCGGGAAGTTCAGTTCGGCTTCACCGGCGGCGATGACATCGACGTATGGCAGGTGGAAATCCTCCGGCAGGAGCGAGGCGTGGATCCCGCCGATGACGGTGAATATCTCGGCGGAGAATTCCTTTGCCGCCTTCATCACGTCCTGGGCGGCATAGACCTCCGTCGTCAGGGCCGTTACGACGACCATGTCCGGCGTGAACTTCTCCAGCGTTCCGGCCAGGTCGTCTTCGACCCGCATGTCGAGGATGCGGAGGTCGTGGTCGCCCGCGCTGGCTGCGACCATCTCCAGCGCCAGCGGCTCCGGCATCGCGGCGAGGCGAAAGCCGATGAGTGACGACTGACATTCCGGATGTACCAGTAATATGCGCATTTTTGTCGTCAGGCCCAGGGGAAAGACTGCCCGGTCAGTGTCGTATAGGCCTGGATGTATTTCTGACGGGTCTTCTGGACGATTTCCGTTGGAAGGACCGGCGCGGGAGGCCTGCGGTTGAATTTGATCTTATCGAGGTAGTCGCGGACGAACTGCTTATCGAAACT
>DAOVLS010000154.1 GCA_030631125.1 Planctomycetales bacterium | reverse complement strand
GATCTGCGGGTGCGTGCCCTCGACCTCGTGATCGACGGCCTTGCCTATGTCGTGAAGCAGCCCGCAGCGCTTGGCCAGTGTACCGTCGAAGCCAATCTCCTCGGCAATCATCTGCGACAGGAAGGCGACTTCAATCGAATGTTGAAGGACGTTCTGCCCGTAACTTGTCCGGTAATGCAACCGGCCCAGCAGGTTGACCAGTTTGGCGTGCAAGCCGCGGACGCCGACATCGACTGTCGTCTGCTTGCCCATTTCCTGTATCTGCCGATCAACTTCCTTTCGCGTCTCTTCCACCAGTTCTTCTATGCGAGCCGGATGGATTCGCCCGTCCTGGACGAGTTTTTCCAGCGCCAATCGCGCCACTTCCCTCCGGGCCAGGTCGAACGCTGAAATGACCACCACGCCGGGCGTGTCATCGACGATTACATCGACACCGGTAGCCGCCTCGAAGGCGCGGATGTTTCTACCTTCCCGCCCAATGACGCGACCCTTCATCTCGTCGGAGGGAATGCTGACGGTTGAAACGGTGGCCTCGCTGGTATGTTTAGCCGCGTAGCGCTGGATCGCCATCGTAACGATCTCACGAGCCTTCGACTCGGCGTTTTCTTCAGCCTCTTCCAGCCGGCGCTGGACCAATTGGGCGGCATCGTCCTCGATATCCTTCTCGACCTCGGCCAGGAGAATTTTTCGTGCATCTTCCACCGACAAATTGGCCACTTTGAGCAACTGGCTTTTCTGCTGGGCGATTAATTCGTTCAGGTGCCGGTCCTTGGTAACGAGCGAATTTTCACGCTCCTTGATGGTCCTTTCAGCGGCTTCCGCCGACCGTTCTTTAATCGCCAGCATTTCCATTTTCTGGTTGATAAGGTCTTCACGTTTGGAGAGGCGTTTTTCCTCGCCGCGAAGTTCCGTCCTGGCATTTTTGGTTTCGGCGTCGAACTCTTTTCGGCGTGCGATGAATTCGCTTTTTGCCTCCGCCTGGGCCTGCGCCTTGATGCGTTCCGCCTCGGCTTCAGCAGCGGCGCGCCGGGCCTCTATCTCCTGACTCAGCGCCTTTTCCTGTCGGCGGACCAGAAAAGCCCGAATCACCAGAGCGCCGACAATACCCGCAATCAGACTGACCAAAATCGCCGTCACCATTCCACCGGTTATCTGTATCTGAGAAAGAAGCGCGTAGGTGTACATTGCAGTATTCCTTTATGCTGCCGGTTGGGAGTATGGCGAACGCCGGCGCGAAGGGTTTTTCGCCTTCGTTGCCGGTGTCCGCGGCAGGCGTGTCAATGCCGTCTCTGCGCTGCGGGAGTTGCGTCGTCCCGGGCCTCGTCAGGTCAGAATAATGTCATGCAGTTTCGGATGCACTTGATCGCATTCGCGTCCATCGTTGCGTTGCCGCCGGGACAGCCCGACTGTCCGGTCGAGGCCCCGGATGCCCGTGAATCGCACCTGGAAACCCTGCCTGCCGTGCAGGCAGGTTCCTACATCCTGATACATCTTTGACCAATGTGGTCATAACCTTAAACTGCCTTTAATTTCTGACCCGGAAGCGACGTGCCGGAAATCCGCTCTTATACCAGATTCCGAACACCCGCAGCGGGAGAAAGCCTCTTCACGCGACTTCCCTGCCGCAATACTCTTCAACCGTCTGTTCAGTTACTTATCCAAGGCCGGGCCGGAAAGCAATTCCCCAGCCACGACCCAATCCTAATACCATACTAATCGGCTTAAATCGGCAAGTCAAGAACGAATTACTCCTTTTAAGAGATATATATTTGCTAATGCCTTGTGAAATAAACAGTTGCGCCTGGCTACAAATTCGTTAAATTCTAAAACACCTTATTGGATATGCGCTTGAAGCTGGCCGATAAAGAAAAGTGGACCGGGAAGCCGAGAGGCGGAGGGAGACCTCTCTCGCAGCAGTGAAGAATCACCGCCGCGAATCCCGGTCCAATTTATTATATCACCCAACCGGCAAATCACCAAGCATTTTTTTCGGGACGCCTAAGCGTTGTATTCACCCCGATCGACAGTTACAATCCCGCTGTCTTTCTTTTTCAGGAACCAGGGAACCACCGAAATGACATTGACTCTCGCACAAACGATGCAGGCTGCCGGAGATGTCTGGTATCGCGCCGAATTTCTCAATAACGAAATCTGGCAATGGGCGATTCTGTTTGGCGCGCTGCTGGTTACGTTTATCGTCGGAAAGATTATCTCGTTTGTCCTTATCCGTCAGGGGCAGAGGTTAATCCGGTCCGAGCGATTTGTCGCCACGGGCATGGTCCTTCGTTCTCTGGCCAGACCGGTCGCTCTGCTCATCTTCGCCGCCGGGCTTTACTCTGCCAGGGTGTTCATGCGGCTCGACGACGTCGTCTTCATCAACGCCGACGGCGCCCCAAAGAATTTCATGTGGCTGTGGACCGCCGTCTGCAAGACCATCGCCGTTATCGCCTCCGGCTGGGCAGTCTATCGCCTCGTGGACGTTCTTGAGATATTCCTCCTGCGTTTGACGTCAAAGACTCACACTCAACTGGACGACCAGTTGGTTCCCATCCTGCGCAAGACGCTGCGTGTATTCGTAATCATCGTCGCGGGTCTGTTCATCGCCCAGAACATCTTCCACTGGAACATCGGCACGCTGCTGACGGGACTGGGCATCGGCGGCTTGGCGTTCGCGCTGGCCGCAAAGGACACGCTCGCCAACTTCTTCGGTTCGGTAACGATCTTCACGGACAGGCCCTTCCAGATGGGTGAAAGGGTCAGGATAGGCAGCCACGAGGGGATTATCGAGGAAGTCGGCTTCCGCTCGACGCGGCTTCGGACACTCACCGGACACCTGGTTACAATACCCAACTCCGTCATAACCAATTCGCCCGTGGAGAATGTCGGTCGCCGCCCTTATATCAAACGAGTCCTGGACGTAACGATTACCTACGACACCCCGCCGGAGAAGGTCGACCGCGCCGTCGAGATTATCCGGGAAATGCTCGACGCCCGAAAAGGCCATTTCCCCGCCGACAGGCCCGGACAGGTATTTTTCAACGATTTCAACCCGACCAGCCTGAATATCGTCGTCTATTACTGGTTCGCCCCGCCGGAGTGGTGGGACTACCTGGAATTCACGCACGAGTTCAACATGGAACTCCTGCGTAGATTCAACGAAGAGGGAATCGAATTCGCCTTCCCGACACAAACGCTATACGTCAAAGGTAAATCGGAGAATTAAAGTGGAGCCGGTGCAACCTCGAATCAAAATCTGTGGTCTGCGCGATCCTGCCCAGTCAGCCGAGATTGTGCGGATGGGCGCTGATGCGATTGGGCTTGTCTTTGCCGACTCGCCTCGACAGGTTTCTCCAAAGCAGGCGCAGGCTGTTACTGACGCGCTTCCGCCATTGACAACGACCATCGGCGTTTTCGTCGATAACGACGCCGAAACTGTCAATCGCATTGCCGCCAGAGCGAACCTGACACTGGTCCAACTCCACGGCGCTGAGAAGCCGGAAATCGTCGAAGATTTATTCGTTCCGTGCATCAAGGCCTTCCGCATTCGTGATGACCGTTGGATTGACGAAGTTCGCTCCTGGATGGATGGCGTGCAATCGACCCAGCAGGTCAAAGCCGTTCTGCTTGACGCCTACGTTCCCGGCGTCGCCGGCGGGACGGGCGAGCGGTTCAACTGGCAGTGGGTGGCACAAGCGCGGGCAGCGGGCAAACTCGACGATCTCCCGCCGCTGGTGCTGTCCGGCGGGCTGGATGCGGAAAACATCGCCGAGTCCGTCCGAATCGTCCAGCCATGGATGGTGGACGTTTCCAGCGGCGTCGAATCGTCGCCCGGCGTAAAAGACCTGAAAAAAGTCGAAGATTTCATCCGCGCTGCGCGGAATCCAGTTCATCTTACAAACTGCGAACAGAGAAGGAGATCATCATGAGTTACCTGAAATATGCCGTGCACGCCTATGCCTGGACATCCAGTTGGAATTCCGATTCTCTGGATATCATTGGCCACGCCAAACAGATCGGGTTCGATCTTATAGAGATTCCACTAATGGAACTCGAACATATTGATCCGAAAGCGATCCGGGAACGAGCAAACGCCGTCGGTCTCGGCGTATGCGCCTCAACGGCGTGTTCCGAGAAGAATGATCTGACCGGAGAAGACAAAGACACCCGCAATCGCGGCGTGGAATACCTGAAGAAATGCGTCGAAGCGACTTCGGAAATGGGCGCCACGCTGTTTACAGGGGTTGCTTATTCGGCCATCGGTCGAAAGATCGATTCCATGCCTGACGAGCGTTACTGGAACCGCGCCGCTGATTGCATGAGAGAAATTGCGAGGTTTGCTCAGAATTTTGGCATTACGATCGGCATTGAACCTATCAACCGGTACGAGACTTTCTTGATAAACACATGCCGGCAGGCATTGAAACTTAAGGCCATGATTGATGAACCGAACGTCGCGATTCATCTCGATGCGTATCACATGAACATCGAGGAGACGGATTTCTATCACCCCACACTGGAAGCGGCCGATGATCTATGCCATTACCATTTGAGCGAGAGCCATCGCGGTACGCCTGGAACAGGTACGGTGGACTGGGACGAAATATACAGAGCGCTGGCGGAAATCGGATATGACGGCATTGTGGGTCTGGAATCATTTTGTGCACCATCCGACGCAATGCGCGCCGCTACGTGTATATGGCGCAAACTTGCGCCTTCGAGCGATCAACTTCTGACGGAAGGTCTGAAGTACCTCAAGTCATTAGAGAAAAAGTACTACGCGAAAACACAATAGCTTATGCCCCCTTTTGACAAGAGGAGGATCGTGCCGGGTAAGAATCAGAAGATTGCGAAATTTTCGATGAGATGGTCGCGCTTTCCCGGGCACTCGGGTTCAAGGTGCGCATCTTGAGAAATACCGAGGCGCCATACTGATTTTCTGACTCGAAATCCGGGCGGCGGGTCTCCTGGACCGCCTCGCCTGCAAAACGGACGAAGTGTGAGATTGACATGACACCACGACAGCGAGTTCTCGAAGCCATCAGCCACGCCGAACCTGACCGCATTCCTATCGACTTCTGGGCGACGGACGACGTGTACGAACGTCTGGCGGCAGAATGGGGCCTGTCAGATAAAGAGACCGTGCTGAAGCGGATCGAGGTTGACCTGCGATATTTCAACGGTCCGGCCTTTATTGGCGAGTCCGGCCTGCCGGATGCCGACGGGGTCATCACCGATCACTGGGGCGTCCGGCGGAAACTCAACACCGTTACCGGCGCTCGCCGCGACGGCACCGAATACACATGGGCCTATAAGCACCTGATTTCCAGCCCGTTGGCAGAGGCGACGACGGTGGCCGAGATCGAGCAGCACAACTGGCCCACAGCCGACCTCTGGGACTACTCCGCCGTTCAGGCCGCTTGCGGCGCCATCCGCGACGCCGGTTACGCCGTCATCGCCGGGGCGGACCGATTGGACCGTACTGCACAACTCAAGCCGGCAATGTACATCCGAGGGACCGAAAAGTTCTTCTACGACCTAGTCCTCGAACCGGCTATCGCCGAGTGCATCCTCGAACACATCGGCAACTATTATCTCCAATACAACCGCCGATTTTTCGAAGCCGCCGCCGGAACAATCGACATCTTCTTCATGGGCGACGACATGGGCGCTCAGGCCAACACATTAGTCTCGCCGGAGATGTATCGGAAGTTCTTCAGAAAGCGCTTCGCCGCCTACTGCGACCTGGCGCACGAGTTCGATATGAAGGTAATGTACCACACCTGCGGCCACGTTACGCCGCTGGTGGGCGACTTTGTCGAAGCCGGGCTTGACATCCT
This sequence comes from Planctomycetales bacterium, assembly GCA_030631125.1. The sequence continues at coordinate 234 of DAOVLS010000154.1, read as the reverse complement.
CCAGTCGCTCCAGCCGGCGGCGATGGGCGAGGACCTGGCCGCACTCAAGCGCGAATACGGCAAAGACCTGTCATTCCAGGGCGGCATCGACATCCAGTCCGTCCTGCCGACCGGCACGCCCGCCGATGTAGCCGAGCACGTCCGCGACCGGGTCCGTATCCTAGCACCCGGCGGCGGCTACATCTTCGGCACAGCCCACAACATCCCGCCCGACACGCCCACCGAAAACGTCCT
>DAOVLS010000231.1 GCA_030631125.1 Planctomycetales bacterium | reverse complement strand
GGCGGCGGGCCTGCTCCACGCACGCATCCACACATGCAAACCACTCTTCGGAGAGGTACGGCGTCTTCAGACCATCGCGGCTGTGCATGAAGAACCCGCCCATCCCGGCCAGGTGCATCTGCTCAATCTGGCGGCACAGTCGCTCCGGCTCCAGCCGATCGTTCCACGCCCAGAACGGCGCGCTGCGATAGATGCTCGGCGGGTCAAACCACATTTCTTCGGTCCATTCTGCCGCTTTACTCATCACTCATCTCCTGACTTTTACAAGGGGTTCTTATCTTTTTGAAAGTATTATTATCGGTAACAAAGTTACTCAGCACCGTTCGACCACTCCCTGCCGAACGGCCAGATAGTGAAAATACTCGGCAACGCACAGGGAATGGGACGCACGTAGGGTCTCGTAGGAATATATCGACAGTAACCGAAGCATATCCCGGCTTACCTGCCGGACCAACTCCTCGTCATCCGAGAGGAGCACGGTAACAGAGGCTTCCAGCGGCTGGCGAGAAGTCTTGCCTTCGTGCAGCATCGCCGCCTGCCTGACCAACCAGTACTTCTCAATGAATTTCGCCAGGTGTTCGTGTTGGGCGGGGTCGGAAGGGTCCAGGCCGGGATTGTCTGCGACAAAGTCGCGCAGTGCACCCCGCCAGTCGAAGTCGCACTCGACGGCCATTTTCAGGGGGTCGTGGTCCTTGTACCGCCCGATGACCGGGGCTATGAGTCGGGCCGCCTTACGCAGCCCCTGGCGGCAAATTTCCTTCACCTCGGTGTCGTCCTCAAGTTCGTACAGGTCCCGAAGGGCCACCTGGTTCTGAAACATCGCATAGACCGACCAGCCCGACAAGTCCCACCCGCCGGTGAAGTCCGCCAATCTTGCCCGTCCGTTTTCATTCACTTTGTCCCAATAGACATCAATCCAATGCTCATCGCCCGTAACGGCATGGCCGACGCGGTACATCTGGAGCAGGCGGCACGCTCGGTCGGGCACGAACGCTCCGATGTCGCCGAAGACAGACTCCCTGCCCGTCTCGGTCAGGAGGCTGAAACCGTCCTGCTCGACACGCCGGCACATGTCGGCCACGATTGAAGCGATCTGCCCGCGATGCTCCTCGGTGCAGACGGCGCTGCGGTGGTACCGCCACAGGCCGTCGAGGCAGTGTGTGTACTGGTCCACGGAAGAGTTGACGTAGTGGCTCTTTCCGTCTTTCGGACTCACGCCGCGAGCGAGGAAACCCTTGCGGTCACTGACCGTGCACAGGAGGCGAAGTCCGCCGTAAATCCGGTGGATATGGTCCTCAAGATCGAAGCCCAGCGCCTGGCCCTCGACAAGCGCCACCAAGTACACACCGCCGTTAATCGCGCAGTCTTCCATCCCGGTCGCCCATCCGGCGACGTTGGGTATGCATCGGCGGATCTCTTCAGCGGTGGGCGGACGCCTGGTGCGATACTCCGGCCAATCGTAGATCGTGAGGTGTTCGGAATCGACGAATCGCCGCCACAGGACATCCCGACACCGCTGTAACCTTTCGTCGAACCGCTCGTCGTTTCCCGACGTTTTCATTACGTTGCTTTCTTTTTCTTTTACGAGTCTTTCTGTCCGGTTCTGTGCATGAGCACATCGCCAAGCCGGAAGTATTTCTCCTGACGGGAGCGGTCCTCGTCATAGAGACAGGCCTTCCTGCCTTCAATAGCAGACCATTATCCCTGCGAGGAGGGTATTATCTTCAGTCAATTGTGGGAATCAAGGAGATGACGGCTTAAATCGTGGGGCTTGCGAATTGAGAATTGAGGAGTATCATCTTCACGTGGAGTACTGATGGATCAGTTTATCATTCAAGGCGGGCGCCGGCTTCGGGGCGAGGTCGCTGTCAGCGGCGCGAAGAACGCTGCGCTTCCGATAATGGCGGCGTGCCTGCTGGCCGACGGGCCTAGCAAACTTACCGGGCTTCCCGACGTTGCCGACGTGAAAACCCTTTCAGTCCTGTTGGGCGAACTTGGCGTCAAGGCCGACCACCATGACGACGCCGTCGAACTGGAAGTCGCCGGCGAGAATGACTCCCATGCCCGATACGACCTCGTCTGTACGATGCGGGCGAGTATCTGCGTGCTGGGGCCGCTGCTCGCCAAGCGCGGTTACGCCCGCGTTGCGATGCCCGGCGGATGCGCCATCGGCTCACGCCCGATTGACATTCACCTTCGCGGGCTGGAAGCGCTGGGCGCGCAGATCGACCTGAAGAGCGGCGACGTCGTCGCAAAGGCGAAGCGCCTCAAGGGCGCGGAAATTTTCCTCGGCGGTCCTTTCGGTTCGACCGTTACGGGAACCGCCAACATCATGATGGCGGCGACGCTGGCTGAAGGGGCGACCGTTATCGAGTCCGCCGCCTGCGAGCCGGGGGTGCAGGACCTTGCCGATTTCCTCAACAAAATGGGCGCGAAAATCACCGGCGCAGGTTCGCCGAGAATAACAATCGAAGGCGTCGATAACCTCCACGGAACGACGCACCGCATCATCCCCGACCGCATCGAGGCAGGGACTTTCATGGTCGCGTCCGCCATTACGAACGGCGAGGTGAAACTCTCCCAGGTACGCCTGGACCACATGATGGCCGTTGTCGATAAACTCCGCCAGATCGGCGTCATTATCGAGAAAGACAACGGCGGAGCCGTTATCAGCAGCCGGAGGAGAATTTCGGCGACCGACGTAACGACCCAGCCTTATCCGGGCTTTCCCACCGACCTCCAGGCCCAGTTGATGGCGCTGCTGTGCCTGGGCGGGGGCAACAGCGTCATCACCGAGAAGATTTACCCCGACCGCTTCCTGCACGTCTCGGAACTGACGCGGATGGGCGCGAACATTCGCAAGGAAGGCCCGACGGCGATTATCACCGGCGTAAAGCGCCTGGTGGGCGCGCCTGTAATGGCCGGCGACCTGCGTGCGTCTGCGGCGCTGGTTCTGGCGGGCCTGGCCGCGGATGGAACCACGACCATCAGCCGGGTCTATCACATCGACCGGGGTTACGAACACATCGAAGCCAAACTCGCCGCTCTCGGCGCAGACATCAAACGCGTCAAAGAATGATCCGTTCAAACCTTGATTCGTCCCGGCGATATGTGTAGATTCCCGCGAACGTATTGAAAGGAAAAACTATGTCCGACAACAGCAAACTGATAATACAGGACGGTCAGACGGTTGTGTTCATCGGCGACAGTCTCACGGACTGTGGCCGACGGGGAGAGACCGCCCCGCTGGGCGACGGTTACGTCAGCATGGCAGTGGCGTTGATGACCGTCAGGTATCCGGAGCGGAATATCCGCTTCATCAACGAAGGCATCGGCGGCGACGTAAGCACAGGCCTGCGCGACCGGTGGGACGACGACGTTATCGTCCACAAGCCCGACTGGGTCAGCGTCCTGATCGGCATCAACGACCTGCACCGCACGCTCCGCAACGGTCCCGAGCCTGTCCCGCCCGACCTATACCGCCAGGCATATACCCGCTGCCTGGAGAGCACCGTCGAAAAAACCTCGGCCAGACTGATTCTGATGGACCCGTTCTACATCAGCCGGGCGACCGACCCGCACAGTTGGCGAACCGCGGTGCTGAAGGTATTGCCGGAGTACATCGACATCGTGGGCGAACTGGTCGAGAAGTTCGATGCAATCCGCGTCCGCCTGCACGAGATGTTCCAGCGCGTCCTCGACCACAACCCGGTCGATTTCGTCTGTCCCGAACCGGTCCATCCCAATCCCTCAGGCCACCTGATGATCGCACACGAGTGGCTCAAGGCGGTTGAGTGGTGAGATAAGCAGCGGTAGGCTGGGACGGAGCAAAGCGGAGACCCACCTTTTTCCATTCACGTGGAAAGGTGGGACTCGTTTCACTCGGCCCAGCCTACGATTACCACGTTGCGCACCCTATTGAAAAATGTCCCGGTCGACCGGCTGTAAGCCGAGTTCTGTTCCCCGTCCCCGGCGGACTCACCGGAAGCGAGGCGAAGGCCATCTGTCTTGACCGGTCATTACTGACCGGCTCTCCATACGGAAGCGGCCTACCCGCGATCAAAGACCTGAACCGAGTCGTAATCGCTGCTTGACCTTGCACCCGGTGGGGTTTACCAAGCCGGCGATGTCACCATCGTCGCGGTGCGCTCTTACCGCACCTTTTCACCCTTACCCTCCTTCGCCAAGGCTACGGAGGGCGGTATATTTTCTGTGGCACTTTCCCTATCCCGCTTCGCCTTACAGGCTACGCAGGACGGTGGGCGTTACCCACCACCGTAGGTTCAGTGGTGCTCGGACTTTCCTCCCCCCGCCGAAATGACGGGGAGCGGCCTTCCACCGGCCGACCGATATTTATTATACGGCGAAATGCCGCTGCGGGTCTTGTAAATCTTCCCCGCCGGGCGCTTCACAGCGCCGGTTCTTCGAGCGGCACGGGGCAGTGGTCCTTCCGGCCACAGTCGCGGCAGTGTGCGCCGGTCCAGATTCTATCCAGCATGTCGGTCACGGGGTCAATGAGCGCGACTTCGTCGGTCCAGACGCCGGCCTCGAAATTGCGGCGCCGCTCGCTCTTTGCGCCCAGCCCTGCGCCTGTGAGGTTGGCCGAGCCCAGGTACATCATCCGCCCGTCGGCGATGACGGCCTTGGCGTGCACGCGCGGACAGCGCCGCATGATTAAGTTGTCCGGGACATGCTGTTTGAGCCGCCTCAACAGCGGACCGGACGGCACGGAACTGTGCAGCAGTCGGACCTCGACCCCGCGGGTGGATAATTCGTCGAAGACCTCCAGGATGCTGCGGGCGCGCCCCGCCCCAGCCGGCATGTGCAGGTCCTTTACGTTGGCCGTCGCGATGAACAGGCGATGGCGACAACCTTTCAACGCCTCGGTCAAAACGTCTTCCAGATGGTCCCGGTTCAGTACGATTCGAATCATGGAAGATAATATCGACAGGCCGGCGGCAGAAGC
>DAOVLS010000170.1 GCA_030631125.1 Planctomycetales bacterium | reverse complement strand
TGCAGGCCCATGTCGGCGAAAGAATAATCATCGTTCTGAAACTCAACGAAAAATGCCAGGTCCAGGCAGTCGGAAAGGTTCGGCGGGCCTTTACCGACGAGCACGGCAGCGCGATGGCGGCGATTGAAATGATTGGGCTGAATTCGGACGAGATGGCGGAACTGATTAGCGAAACCAACATTACCGCCGCTCACCGCCGACAGGTGAACGCCGAGGCCGAAGAGGTCCTGGCCTGATTGCACGGAGAATAGATACAGATGAACGGTTCGATACAAGCGGCCGGTGCGAGCATGGACGCTCTGGGCAGGTATTATCGGGTAATCACTCACAACCTGGCCAACGCCAACGCCGTCGGCTACAAGCGCCGGGTCGAGTCGATGAGGCAGTCGCTGACAGGTCAGCCGACGACTGATACCGACGGGAAGGTCGTCGGTAAAACCTTTATTGATTTTACGCAGGGCAGACTGGTCCGCACAGGCAGGGCGCTGGACGTAGCCTTGCAGGGAAAGGGCGGCTTTTTCGTTATCGAGACGCCGGAGGGTCCGCTTTATACGCGTAACGGCGTCTTCCGCCTGAATGCCCAGGGGCAGTTGGTGGATTCTTCCGGGCGGACCGTAGCCGGCGAGAGCGGGCCTATTACTATTCCGTCCAACGTCGGACCCGGCGGCGTCAATGTCTCAACCGGCGGGCAGATTTCCGCAAACGGGCAGTCCATCGGAAAGTTCAGAATCGTCCAGTTCGACAAACCTGACCTTCTCAGACCTGTGGGAGATAATTGCTTCCGCGCACCAACATCGGCCGGGTCCAAACCGGCGGAAAAATTCAACGTTCACCAGGGTTGCCAGGAAGGTTCCAACGTGAACATCGTCAAGGAACTTGTTGATTTGATTACTGTTACCAGGCTTTACGAAGCCAACGCAAAGAGCATCAGCGCCCACGACGAGCGGATGAAGAACATCCTTCAGGTCGCAATGGGCTGATTATTCAAGGAGAACGGTATGTTAAGGGCATTTTCAACGGCTGCGACGGGAATGACGGCCCAACAGATGATTGTTGACGTCATTGCCAACAACCTCGCCAACATCAACACGGTCGGGTTCAAGCGCAGCCAGGTCGATTTTCAGGACCTGATGTACGTGAGGATTAAAGAGCCTGGGCGTGAGATTGCTTCGGGCGTAACGGCTCCGAGCGGATTCGAGATAGGCAGCGGTGTCAGTCCCGCCTCTACGCTGAAGGTCTTCACACAGGGCGAGCAGGTCAACACCGAGCGTAGTCTCGACATAGCCATACAGGGCGACGGGTTCTTCCAGGTAACAGGTCCTGGCGGCGAGACCCGCTACACGCGAGACGGTTCATTGAGGACAAACGCCGACGGCGAACTGGTAACCTCCGGCGGATGCAAGATCGAACCGTCCATCAGCATTCCGGCCAATACTGTTTCCATCAGTGTCGGTAAGGACGGAACCGTTACGGTCTTTGACGGTACGACCACCACGTCCGTCGGGCAGATGTCGCTGGTGCGGTTTCCGAATCCCTCAGGCCTGTCCAGCGAGGGCGGGAACCTTCTGGCTGAAACATCGGCCAGCGGCTCGCCGACCACCGGCACGCCCGGACAGGACGGAGCCGGTACGCTCCAGCAGGGGTTCCTCGAAAAATCCAACGTCCAGATGGTTACGGAACTGGTCAATCTGATAACGGCCCAGCGGGCATACGAAATCAACTCGCGGGCGATAAAGGCCGGCGACGAGATGCTTACCACCGCCAATCAGTTAATCCGGTAGGAGCAAGGAATGATACGTAAATCAGTCAGTTTGTTTGCCGTACTGTTGCTTTGCGGGATATGTCCCGCTTCCGAAAAGGAGAAGCCCGCTCTTCGGATGCACCTGCCACGGACGGTGCGAGTCCGCGGCGAGTCGTTGAGTCTGGGGTTGATCGGCGTAATTCGCGGAAGCGACGCGAAACTTCTCAAAAAGGTTTCGGATATCCCAATGGGCAGGATACCGTGGTCCGGTGAGAAGATTACCATCGACCGCCGGACGATCCTCTCCCGTCTGGCAACGGCCGGTGTCAGCCCGTCGATGGTCCGGATTACAGGGGCCGAGAAAGTCGCCGTCCTGCTCGACGAGACGACTTTTGAGGCGAAAAAACTGGTCCGGTCGGCTGAAGCCTTTCTGAAAAAGACCCGTCCGGGTCCGGCGGGGTGTTCCTGGCGGCTCGTCCGTCAGCCGAAGGATCTGAAAGTCCCAACCGAACAGAACATTCAACTCAAGCCCCGCCTGGGCAAGGCTGCGATGAAAAGGTACGTCACCGTTGTGGTTGCCGCCGTCGGCGGAGAGCGGGAACTGGGGCGGACGAAGATACTCTTCCGCCTGGTCTATCCGATGAGGCAGGCTGTTGCGATACGGGACATCGCTTCGGGCGAGACATTTACGTCGAAAAACACCGTCGTCAGGGTCGTCAGCGCAGATCGCAAACCGACCGGTAACTGGACGAGTCCTTTCGGTCTGGTCGCCGCTCGCGACATATCGGCAGGGAAGGTGATTCGCACGGGGCTTATGAAGGCGAAGAAACCGGCCATCGTGGTCCGTCGCAAACAAACCGTCCAGATGAAGGTCGTTGGGCTGGGGTTTGTGGTAACGGGCGTCGGTAAAGCGTTGTCGGACGGGCGAGTGGGGGATTTGATCAAGGTTCAAAACATAGACAGCAAGCGGATCGTTACGGCCAGAGTGGCCTTTGACGGTACGGTCAGACCGATTTATGAAAAGAGGTGAAACATGAAGACAACACGTTTAATTACCGTATTGTTTTTTTCAATTTTACTGTTTGCCGGCGCTGCCTGGGCGGGTTCCATCTGGGCCAAGGCCAATTGTCCCAAGCCGCTGCACACCGACGATACCGCCGCCCGGATAGGCGACATCCTCACGATCGTCATCGACGAGCGTACCGTCATCGACAACAAGTCTGAACGGAACCTGGAGAAGAAATCCTCCCGCAAGGCCGGCGTTCAGTCGAACGTGCCTTTGCTCCGCGCGATCAACACCGCCACAGGCGGAATATTCAAACTTTCGAGCGCGGACGTGGACATGAGCGCCGATAACAAGTTCGACGGCAAAGCCGATTACGGTAACGAGCGGAAGATGATCGATCAGATAACCGTTACCGTCGCCGACGTCCTGCCTAACGGGAACCTTGTTGTCGTCGGTACGCGAGAGCGTAAGGTCGATGATGATAAACAGGTTATTCAAATCAGCGGTGTAGTCCGTCCCAGCGACATCACCTTCGCCAACACTGTTCGTAGCGACAGAGTGGCTGAATTCAAGATCGCTTTCAAGGATGGCTACCGCGAGAAGCGCTTCACCAAACCGGGCTGGTTGGGACGGATACTGAACCTGCTGAACCCGTTCTAATCGGGTCTGACGGAAGGATATGAAAATGCGACGTTTGATTACAGGAATGCTTTTGGTGCTGCTTCTATTCGCCCTTCCGACGCGGGCCGAGCGGATAAAGGACATCGTCGATATTCAGGGCGTCCGAAGCAACCCGCTGCTTGGTTACGGTCTGGTTGTCGGGCTTAAAGGCACGGGCGATGATTCGCCGGCGTCCCAGAGGGCGCTGGCGAACATACTGCGAAGGTCCGGGCTGGTGCTGGATCCGAAGGACGTCTCCAGCAAGAACATCGCCAGCGTGATATTAACGGCCGAACTGCTTCCGTTCGCCCGTAAGGGCAGCAGGATGACCGTAACGGTTTCAGCAATTGGTGATACGACCAGCCTCCAGGGCGGGACGCTTCTGATGACGCCCCTTATGGGTGCCGACAAGCAGGTCTATGCCGTCGCGCAAGGCCCGGTATTAGTCAGCGGGTTCGCCGCTGCGGGTCAGGCAAGCAGCGTATCGAAAAACCACCCAACTGTCGGGCTTATCCCCGGCGGGGCGACTGTGGAAAAGGAAGAAATCGCCGACTTCGTCGAAAACGGATGCGTTACGCTGCATCTGCGCAACCCGGACTTCACTACGTCCGAGAAAATCGCCAAGGCCGTTAATTCGATTTTCGGCGGCAGTTCCAACGCCGTAGATGCCGGAACGATTAAAATCGAGGTGCCCAAAACGCTGACCAGGGGCGAACTGACCGGTTTTATCGATAAAATCGGCGCATTGAAGGTCAAGGTCGATCAGTCTGCGCTGGTGGTCATAAACGAGCGGTCAGGTACGATTATCGTCGGAGAAAACGTCGGTATCTCGACGGTGGCCATCTCGCACGGAAACCTGACCATCGTAACCCAGGAGAAGGATTTTGTTTCCCAGCCGCTACCGTTTTCCAAAACCGGCACGACGGAAAAGATGCACCGGACCGAAATTACGGCGAAGGAGGAAGGAGGCGCCCTGCACGTTGTCCCGCGTCAGATATCCGTTTCCGAACTTGCCAGGGCGCTCAATGCGATGGGGCTTACGCCGAGAGACCTGATATCCATTTTCGAGGCTCTCCGCCAGGCCGGGGCGTTGCAAGCGCAACTGAAGATTATGTAAGGGAGCGTTTTGATGGGTGATTTTTCTCTTCCGATAAATTCGATCGATCCTGCCTCATCGATGCCCGGAAGCGCACTGTTAGCGCAAGGTCTGGACGGGCTGAAAAACGGCGCCGCCGCCAAAGACGCCGCAAAGGCGGCGAAGGATTTTGAATCCGTGCTACTGCACAAACTGATGGAAAGTATGCAGCGCACGATTCCCGATTCAGGCCTGTTGAGCAGCGGAGTTACAAAGCAGGTCCAGGGTATCTTCTGGTTTTATCTCGCCCAGGAAATGGCCGACGCCGGCGGAGTGGGTCTGTGGCGGGATGTTTATCAACAGATGACCACTCATGCGGCGCCGGTGGTGGAGCAGAGGACATGATTGCAAGAAGCACCGAATCGTTGATTGACGAATTGCTGGCGGTCCTCGACGAAGAGATCGAACTGCTGGAACTGAAGCGGTCGCAACTGGCGGACCTTTCCGAGGCGCTGGTTACCGCCGATGACGAAATCGTCGAGGAACTGCTCGAACAGATCGAGCAGACCGAGCAGACGCAAACGGCGGTCGATATGAGACTCAAGGTGGTTCGAGAAGCCCTGGCCGGCGCCTTCGGATACGAGGACATTAAGGAATTGAGGCTGTCTGTGCTGGCGGTCGAATTGCCTGAGGCGCAGGCGTCGGCTGTGGATGATCGAAGGCGGCGGATGGCCGAGCAGGTCGGAAAACTCCGCAGACAGCACCTTCAGACTGCGATGCTGCTGGTCGAGTGTTCCCGGGTTAATCGCATGATGATGGAGTGCATATCACCGTCCGGTGAGACGGTCGCCACTTACGACGCGACAGGGACGAACCTCTGGCGGTCCGGAGCGGGCCTGGTGGATAAGGAATTATAGCCGGTGTTGAATTTTTCGATAAGCATGAGCGGTCTGGAAGTGGTGCAGCGTGCCATTGAACTGATCGGTACGAACATGGCCAACGCCGCAAGCGAGGGCTACCATCGCCAGGACCCTGTCATCCGCCCGATAAACCTGAACGCCTATGGTACGGTGCCCATCGGCGGGGCGGAGATTACCGAGGTCCGGCGGGCCGTCAACGACCTGCTGGAAATGGAGATGGTAAGTCAGCAGTCGTCGCTGTCGCAGTCGTCGCAGGAGCTGACTATCCTGGAAACGATCGAGAGCGCCTTCGGCGAGGTGGGTTCGGCGAGCCTGGACGTAGCCATCAGCCACTTCTTCAACTCGCTGAC
>DAOVLS010000345.1 GCA_030631125.1 Planctomycetales bacterium | reverse complement strand
GTTCGAAAATCTGGATTACGAAGGGCATTCCTACCTCGGACCCGGCGAGATCGTGCGGATGACGGCCGACGGTGTCGAAGAACGGGCCCCGCCGGGCGAGGAGATGCAGATATGCGCCTTCCTGTGGGTCTATTACGGATACCCTGCCTCATGTTACGAAGACATCAACGTCGAGGCCGCCAGGAACCGCTGCGGGGCGCTACTGGCGAAAAACGACAACGTTGACGTTGATTTCGTAGCGGGGATTCCCGATTCCGGGACCGGGCACGCCATCGGATACGCAAACGCCGCCGGTATCCCCTACGGCAGACCATTCGTCAAGTACACCCCGACCTGGCCAAGGAGTTTCATGCCGCAGGACCAGGGCACACGCGACCTGGTAGCCAAGATGAAACTTATTCCCGTGCGGGAACTGATAGACGGCAAGCGGCTGTTGTTCTGCGAAGATTCCATCGTTCGCGGCACGCAGCTGAAGGACACGATCCAGCGCCTTTACGACAGCGGCGCGAAAGAGGTTCACATGAGGCCGGCGTGCCCGCCGCTGGTCTATGGCTGCAAATACCTGAATTTCTCCCGCTCAAAGTCCGAAATGGACCTCGCCGCCCGCCGGGCAATTGCGGAAATCGAAGGCCAAGCCGAAGAAGGCCTGGCCGAATATGCTGACCCCGCCTCGGAAAAACATTACCTGATGATTGAAAGAATCAGAAAGAGGTTAAATCTGACCTCTCTGAAATATCAGAAGTTGGACAACCTCATCGAGGCCATAGGCCTGCCGAGGGAAAAAGTCTGCACCTACTGCTGGAACGGCGCGGATTAATATGGGGACGGAGACCATGTTTTTTTACGTTTCATGCCATATCACCAGACAAGATGCCTCGTCGTTAAGAAAAAACATGGTCTCCGTCCCCATATTAATAAACCGCTTCTGATGAATCCACGAGGTCAAACTCGGTCCACCGGCTCTTCTCGACCATTTCGGTGCTCCAGAAGCCGACGCCGTCGTAACTGTTCAGATACAGTCGTCCGCCGATCTCCGAAACAATGGTGTATTCGCCCGGCGGCAGCGCGACGCGATAGGTCCCGTCCTTGCCGGACCGGACAACCTTCACTAACGCCGGGTGTTTGCGGTCGGGCTTCTTGAACGGCTTGACCTTGCCCTTGAAGACCCAGACCGGAACCGACATCGGCGTCCGTCGGCCGCCCGGCGGCCCGCCTATCCCCGGCATGAAGTTGCCCGTCAGTTTGACGGCCTTGCCTTTGACGCCCTGGGCGTTTTCCCATTTCCTGCGATGACCCCCAAACCGCTTGATGAGTCTGTCCATCGCCCTGGCCGCCTCGCCGTCAAGTACCTTTCGCAGTCCGTCGAGGCGTTTGAGCATCTTCAAATCCCAGCCGAGGTCCATAAGAAGGGAAAATCTCGAACAGCCGACCCGCAAAGTATATGCCGGACCCTTCGGAGTCTTCATCTTCATTCTGGAGGTATCTACCGAGCGAGCGAAAAACCCCTCACTTGCCAGGTGATCGATAATTTTCCCGGCCTGTTTCCCGGAAATAGTAAGATAATTAAAACCCGGCACGGCATCGACAACCATTTGAGGCACACTCAAAACAAGGCTGCGGGGACGGAGTTTACCCTTACTCTTACCCCCCTGCGGGCCGCGGTAATGCAGGGTCAATGTGAAGTTTTTGACATCGGCCTTGATTTTCCTGACGCGATCGGCTGTCGGGTCGGGCTTTACGGTTGCGGTCAGCGTGAAGGTTTCCAGTGGCGGTTTGTCTTTCTCCCATGCTCTTTTGTATTCCAGCACCAGTTTGGCCTGGCCCGGTTTGACCGCGCGGAAGGTGAAGAAATACTTCTCGCCGACGCGCTTGCCGCCGCGGCGAATGATAACGCGTTTGGCCCTTCCGACCTGCTCAACCGCATCGCCTTCGATCTTGCCGTTACGCAAAGACCAGATCGCCGCCGGCGGAGTGCACTTCAGAGAGATGACAATTGTCCGTCCGACGACGACGGCGGCAGAGACCGTCGTGTCGCCTTTGCCGGAGTTGGCAAGTTCCAGCGGGTCGAGGTAGCAGCCAGCGGATTGGGACTTGGGCTTCTTCTCTGCCTGCCGTTCGGCGGCCCCCGCCGGGACGGACAGCACCAGCATCGTCAATGCACTCAGTGAAACAACGAATCGTTTCATGGTTCAACTCCTTTTGCCGTCAGCGCCCCGGCGACGGCAGCAGCCGGCCTTTCCGCTTCGAGTAGGGACTTGGTTGCGGCATCCAGCCGTGCGGGCCCTGCCACATTTCCGGCAGGTGTACCCAGTAAATCTTCCCCCACGGCGTCTGGTAATAATCGTTCAGCCCGATATCATGGGCGCCCAAGCCCTTTATCTCCTTGCCGTCGTAAGACAGTTTGCCCCAATAGCCTTCGTGCCGTGTGCCGGGGCGTTTAACCTTGTAGCGGTACTCCCATTTGCCGGACTTGTACGTGCCGGACTTTTTCAGGTCGATCTTCGTAGCAGCGGGCTTTTGTTTTTCCCATTCCTTGCGATGCTTCTCCAGTCGCTTGAGCAGTTTGTCCATCTCCTTGGCCGCATCACCGTCGAGCACCTTCCGCAACCCGTCAATACGCTTCAGCATTGGCAGGCCCCAGCCAAGGTCTTCATAGAGCCACCACCCCCCCTTTAGGTCCTTTAGGTCCACGGTAAGCAGATAGGTATAGGCTGGCCCGTTGGGCATGGCATTTTGCGGCGTGTTTATCATCGCGCTGGCCAGGAAACCGCTTCGTGCCAGGTGGTCGATAATCTTCTCGGCCTGGTCGTGGTTGACCCTCACCAGCAGACGAACAGCAGCCTTGGGCGTGGGCAGACGAGGTAACCGATCCAAGGTCAGCCGGTAAAAGGGCTTGTTTTGGTCCTGCTTGCCGTGATAACGCAGATGGAACATGAATGTTCCTATATTGGCCTTGAGTTTCCTGACGCGCTCGGCGGTTGGATCGGCCTTGATGGATACGGTCAGCGTGAATGTCCTGGCGGGTGGCTTATTCTTCTCCCAGGGCCTCTTGTATTCCAACGTCAGTTTGGCCGTTCCCGCTTTGGTCGCGCGGAAGGTAAATACGTACTTCCCGCCGCCGCCGACGCGGTGCATCATAAGCCCCCCGCCTCTGCCGCCCGCAGGCATGGGAGGCTGGTCCGAAACATATTTCACCAAGCCGACCTGCCCAAGCGCATCGCCTTCGATTTTCCCCACCACCCACGAATAGCCGGTTGTCGCATTACCCTTCAGGCGGATAATAATTTCCTGCCCGACGATGGCCGGGACGGTTTTGCCGTTGTGGGAGTCGTCCACCTCCAGCGGGCGGAGGTATGACGCGGGGCGCCTGGCCGGGGCAGGCTTGACGTTCACTGTCAGCGTGAAGGTCTTGGCAATCACTTTACCGGGGCCTTTGTATTCCAACGACAGTTTGGCCTTTCCCGCTTTTTTGGCGGTGAATGTGAAGACGTATTTCCCCCCGCCGCCGACGCGGTGCATCATAAGCCCCCTGCCTCTGCCGCCAGCAGGCATGGGAGGCTGGTCCGAAACATATTTCACCTTGCCGACCGGTCCAAGCGCATCGCCTTCGATTTTCCCCACCACCCACGAATAGCCGGTTGTCGCATTACCCTTCAGGCGGATAATAATTT
>DAOVLS010000213.1 GCA_030631125.1 Planctomycetales bacterium | reverse complement strand
CGAGCATTCCGGCAAGGTTGTCGATACCGGCGTCGGTGACGACCTTCCGCATCGCGCCGACAAGGTCGGTCCGATTGTTGCGTTCATCGGCTGGTTTTCGGTCGGCCGGTCTGGATTCAGCCGCCGGCGAAGCCGCGGAGATCGGGTCGGCCCAATCGGCGGGGTCCGCCTCGGCCAAATCGGCGGCGAAGGTATAGACCTTTACGTCGTACTGCTCGCGGAGGTGTTCCAGGAGGCTCTTACCGTCGTCGCCTTTGTGCACGAGTGCGGCTTTGGCCAGTTCCAGGCGGGTAAGCCCGGCGGTCGCATCGACGGCGGCGCGGTCCGCAGCCGAAAGTTGTTTGTAAAGCGATTCATCCATCGCCACGCCCACCCGCTCCAGCGCCGGGCATGCGATCACCAGACCCGCCGACGCCTGCCTGAGCGCCGCTCGAAGCCGGTTGAAATTACCGGCCAGGGACGAAGCGTTTTCCTCGTGCGTCCATCCCGCCGCCGACAGGAGCCGTCCTCGAACCTGCCTGCTCAACTGCGCCTTGGCGTTCAGCATCGCCGCTCGCAGGGGCTTGGGGAGGCTCGGCGTGTCCCGCAGCAGCGTCTCCATGGTCTGAATCTGCCCGGCGACGGCGTCGGACCATGCGGTTATCTTTTCGTGCAGCGCCGGGCGGCGGTTCGACAGTTGTGTGGCGACGGCGTCTTTTTTGCCTTTGCCGATCCCCTCGACGGTGCTCGGGACAAGGCGGTCCACCCAGGCCAATTCGCCCAGCATGCCATCTCTGATTGCCTGTAGTGCGGCGGCGCTTTGGTCGAGTTTCCATGGCCTGTCGGCTGCGGGTATGTTAAAACTTTCGGCCAGGCGGAGCGCCTCGTGCGGCGCGAGGTTTTGGGCGTCGGAGATTCGCATCGAGACGGATTCGTCCACAAGCACCGCGAGTGTCCGCCTGTTTGTTTCGCTCCACGCCGACGCGATGATCGGCTGGAGCAGCATGAGTATCACCAGCCACAGCAGCGTCATCCTCAGCCCCATCAGCAGCAGACCGGTCCTTCGCGGGACGATTTTCCGCTCCAGTTTGTACAGCCAGAGCAGCGCTTCAGCCAGCAGCACTCCGGTCAGCGCCATAGGCCAGATCGGCCAGTTCGTCGCCAGCAGGAATATCCGTCCCAGTACGCCGAATGCCAGCCAGACGCCCCCGAACGCCAGGGCGATACGCAGGGCCGCTGCGGTTAGCCCGCGGGCATTATGCAGCAGGTTGGCGTTTTCGCCGGTCCGCCCAAGCCGACGCCGGAAACGATAGAGCATTACCCATCCGCACACACCGGTCGCCGCACCCGTCGCCAACAACCAGACGGGCCAATGCTCCGACAGAACAATTTGTCCAATCATGGATGCTATCACCGTACGAAGCCTCAAGGCATTCAAATATCCAATGACTAATACTACAACGCCACTTTTTCGGGTCGCTTGCTGTTCAGGCCCTTCGGGCCTAAAGCAAGTGGCGTTGTAGTACTATTAACTCTCTTCATATCATCACGTTTGATTTAACGGATCGTATCGGTTCTTCCGGCAGTCTCAGCGCCGAAGGCAATCGGTTCGGCCAGGTGCATTTTTCGTTTTTGCGCGATGAGCCTTGTTGTAACGATTTCCGCTGTCAGCAGCACGAGTATGACAATGGCGACGTATCGCCATATTTCGCTTCCGGGCACCCCGCCGGCAATGGCGGCGGTCAGTTCACCGAGCGTTTCGGCGCGTCTCAGCGGTATGAATTTTCCGGCCCGTTTGTAGTCGATGTCGGCCAGGAGGTCGAATTTGCTCTCGTCGGGATCGCCGAGGACGACGAAGGGGATACCTTTTGCGTTTCCGCCGGCGGATTGCGTTGCCGGTTTGCCGCCGGCGCTGTTGGACAGGATCAGCCGGTACAATCCCGGCCTGGCGGTCAGCGAGTAATTCGCCTGCCACTGTTGGTTCCGCTTTCGCAGGCGTACGGCGGTTCGCCGCCCGGCGGGATCGGCGACTTCCGCCGCCGGCCCCGGCGAGGACGGTCGGTTCGCGACCGCATCCGGAAGCGCATAAACAAATTGCTGACCGGGAAGGATGTTCATCACCGGCTGGGCCGGCGAGGCGAGGTAATGGATCAGTTCGTACACGAGCGGGGTGTAACACTTGCACATCCTGGGCAGGTCGGAAAATTCCTGATCCAACGGTATCGCCAGCGTCAGCACACGTCCGGTTGCGAGTTTTCGCTGGACGAGATACGGCCTGCCGTTATCCATGAATGCACCGACCGAGACGTTCTTTTCCTTCTCGTTCGCCGTGAGCACCCAATGCCTCTTGATCGGCACAGACCCCAGATCGCTGTCGGAGGCGTCCGACAACAGCGTCATCGCCGGGTGATTAATCGTATTCAGCGCTATGTGCGCGAAGCGTTTCTCGGACACCTCGGTGTGGACCCTGGTCATCCGGCCTCCGACCAGCCTCCTGCCGTCGGTACCGAGCCAGTTGTTGTAAAAATTCCTGTCGGCCTTTTCGCCCGGCGCTATCAGCAGCCCGCCGCCTTTAGCGACGAAATCGCTCAACTCCTTTGCCGCCGAGTCGGGAAGGCGGGGGACGTCGGCAAGGACGACTACCGAATAATCGCCGAACCGCTTCACGGAGGATATGTCGGCGGCGGAGACCACTGTCGGGGCGATCAGCGTGCTGTCGGCCTTTGCGTTTTCATCGGGCAGGGCCATTGCCAGGTAGAGAAAATCCGCATCCCCCTCGAACGGCTCGGTCGCCGAGGCCCCCTCGACGATCAGCACCGGCAAAGTCTTCAGCACGTTCACTACGCGGGACATTTCATTGTCGCCGGGAAGGTCGTCGTCGCAGACGATACGGGCCGAGATAACGCACAGCCCCGGAGAATCGAACTGATGCTCGAACACGACGGAACTGGATGCGCCCTCGGCTATGACGCCGAGTGTCCGGCGTTCGATTGTTTTACCGTCGATGGTCAGTTCGACGGCGTCGGGCTGGATTGAACCTTCGCCGGTATTGGCGACTGTGGCGGTGATTTTCACCGGACGGTCTGTGCCGATGACGGCGCGGGAGAAATTCAAGGCCGACGCCGATGCGTTGTGCCACTTTTGAGGCGCATCAAGCGTCCGCACGATGACGACGGGCCTGGTAGGCATTGCCTCGGCCGCTTCGGCGAGGAACTCCCACCGCTTCGAGGCAGACAGGTCCCACCCGACGGATTGCCCGTCGGTTATAAGGACGATCCTCCTGGCGGGATTCGTCCCGGCCGACAGCGTCTCCATGGCGGCGTTGAGCGACTCCAGGACGCGCATGGACCCGCCGCACGGCGCAAGTTTATCCAGCGTCTCGTGGATCTCGTCGCGGTCGGATATGGGTGCGGGAATTATCGGTTGGGCGACCGGACCGGCCAGGACCACGCTGACGGCGTCGCCGCTCCGGCAGGACCGGACTACTTGGTGGGCCTCATCTATCGCGCGTTGAAAATTGCTCGAACCGTCGGCCTGAAGCGTCATGCTCAACGACCCGTCAATCACGATTGCCAGGTCCTGCGCGTCGTCGCCGGCGCCCGGAATCAGTCTCCCTGCCTTAAGGAAAGGTCTGGCCAGCGCGAACGCCAACAGGCCCAGCAATCCGCAGCGAATCGCCATCAGGATAATCTCTTCGATGAGAATCCGCCGATTGCGCGAGGCAAGCGAACTTTCCAGAAAGTGCATAGCCCCCCATTCCACCATCCTCGCCCGCCGACGATTAAGAATGTGGATAATGATCGGAATACTCACGCCGATCAAACCGAATAACATTATTCCGTTCAGGAACGTCATTTTCGATTCGTAACCTTTAGTCGCTTGGCAAACACAGTGATATTAGGCATTCGGCATTGGGCATTTGGCATTGGTGGTTTAACCGTCTTTGTGGACCTTTCCAGTTTCCAGTAAGCGAACATATACATGTTTGCCACCATTCTTTCCCGACCCAGTGCAACTAATGCCGAATGCCCAATGCCGTTTCACCTCGCCCGGCTCATCCTCTGCGCCAAATAATGCGCCAGCGCGATATCAAAGTTCTGCCTCGTTGACAGTTGCACGTAGTCGATGTTCATTTGTCCACAGCCGATTTCGAGGCGGCGGATGAAGTCGCCGACGCGATCGAGGTATTCGCTCCGCAGGCTTAACGGGTCCAGCGGGATGCGATGACCGGCCCGTTCGAGGTTCTCAAAGACGCTCCAGCGGTCGAACGGGAAGGTCAGTTCCTCCTCGGCCATTACGTGCAGCAGCAGCACCTCGTGCCTGCGATAGCGGAAATGGTGCAGGGCCTTGAGTATCTCATCGACGTTGTCGAACAGGTCGGAGATTATCACTATCAGCCCGCGACGGCGGACGCGGTCGGCGAGGTCGTGGAAGATTTCGGCGACGGACGTTTCGCTCCCCGGCTCGGTGCCGGCGAGTTCAGCCAGGATTACGCGGAGGTGGCTGGCCCGGCTGCGGGCGGGAATGTAACGACGCAGGGTGGTGTCGAACGTCGCCAACCCAACGGCGTCCTGCTGGTGGATCATCAGATGCCCAAGCGAAGCAGCCAGCAGCCGGGCGTACTGAAACTTGCTCAATAACTGCCCGTTGTGCTTTGCGGCCAGGCTGCCGGTGTATTTCATCGAGCCGGAAGCGTCCAGCAGGATTAACGCCCGCAGGTTCGTCTCTTCGATGTACTGCTTGATGTAGTACCGGTCGGATCGCCCGAAGACACGCCAATCAAGATCGCGGATGTTATCGCCGGGAACGTACTCGCGGTGCTCGGCGAACTCGACGCTGAAACCCTTGTAGGGACTCTTGTGCCGCCCCGATATGAAACCCTCGACGACGCCGCGGGCGATAAGTTCAAGCCGCTGAATCTTCGCCAGCGCCTCGCCGTCAAGAAGCCGCATATATTCAGGTTGTCCGTTACCATTCATGATAAATACTGGAATACCGGAGGACTGGAATACCGGAATACCGTGAAACCGCAAATCTGTTTCGGTATTCCGGTCCCACGGTCTTTACGCTACCGCTTCCTCGACTGCCGGTCTGATTTCGGTCAGTAGTCGCTGGACGATTTCATCGGTGGTAACGCCGGCGGCCTCGGCATTGAACGTCG
>DAOVLS010000136.1 GCA_030631125.1 Planctomycetales bacterium | reverse complement strand
TCCCAACGGTTCCCATTCGTTCCGAATGGTTCCGTTTCGTTCCGTTTGGTTCCGTTCCGGCCCGCTTCAATCCGCAATCCGGCTTCGCCAAGGCTTCCGTCTTCGCTTCGCTTCCGTCTTCGCTTCGCCGAGACAAGTCGCCGTGACAAGTCCGCAATCCGCAATTTAATAGTGTCCGTTCGGATGCGTTTTGTGCCAGTTCCAGGCGTGGGCGACGATGGTCTTCAGGTCGGGATACTCGCATCTCCAGCCCAGTTCGTCTTTGGCGTTTTGGCAGGAGGCGACGAGTCTTGGCGGGTCGCCGGGTCGGCGGGGGGCGGACTCGGCGGGGATAGGATGGCCCGTAACGGCCCGGCAGGTCTCGATGACCTCCCTGACCGAAAAGCCTTCGCCGTTACCCAGGTTGAAGACCTTCACGCCGCCTTGTCGCGAGCCTGGTCGAGCGGCGGCTTCGATGGCGTCCAGCGCCAGTACGTGGGCGGCGGCGAGGTCCATTACGTGGATGTAATCGCGGACGCACGTGCCGTCCGGCGTGTCGTAATCGTCGCCGAAAATCTTAATCGATTCACGCTTACCCAGCGGAACCTCCAGCACCAGCGGGATCAGGTGCGTTTCAGGATCGTGCGCTTCGCCGACGTGTCCGTCGGGATGAGCGCCGGCTACGTTGAAATATCGCAGCGCGACGAAACCCATTTCGTAGGCCTCGGCGAACGCCCGCAGCATGAATTCGACGCACAGTTTGCTTGCGCCGTATGGATTGATCGGCTCGGTGCGGTCGGTCTCGCGGATGGGGATTTGTTCGGGCCTGCCATAGACGGCGGCGGTCGATGAGAAGACCATCTTCGACACACCGGCTGTCCGCATCGCCTCCAGCAGCGTCAGCCCGCCGAGCGTATTGTTACGGAAATATTTTTCGGGTTTTTCGACCGACTCGCCGGCTTCGATGAACGCTGCGAGGTGGATGACCGCGTCGATCTCGTTTTCGCGCATAGCAGACGTCAGGGCGGCTTCGTCGGATATGTCGCCGGTGATGAGTTTGGTTTCGCCGACGGCTTCGGCATGGCCGGTGGCGAGGTTGTCGTAGGCAGTGCAGTTATGCCCGGCCGAGGTCAGAACGCCGATCAGATGCGAGCCGATATAACCGGCCCCGCCTGTAACTAATACATTCATTTCGGCCTCTTGTTGAATTTCAGGTATTTTTTGATTCGTTTTACGGTTCCAGGCCCGATACCGGAGACGTTTTCCAGGTCTTCGGCGGATTTGAAAGTATGACCGGCCCGGCGATATGCGACGATGGCTTCCGCCTTTACCGGACCTATCATGGGCAGGCGGCGAAGCGATGCCGGCGGGGCGGTGTTCGGGTTTATTTTTTCGCGGACCAGTTTGACCTTGTCAGAATCGATTGTCGGCGGGCAGCCTAGCGCCGCTGTGTGCGTCGCCGCGAGATAAGCCAGATAAATTCCCCATACTCCAAGCAGGGTTGTCAGGGCGGTGCGGTCGGTTCGGTTCCAGAGCAGGGATTGCTTCGGTTTCCGGAGTGTTCCTTCCGGCCCCGTCACGTTTTGCCCTCTTCGCCCGGCTGGTTTTGGTCGGCGCCCGATTCCTCGGACGTGCGCAGGGACGACCTGAAGTTTCGCAGTTCCTTGAAGGCCAGTTTACTTCGCAGGTTGTTGTGGCACAGACCTCCGTGCGGAAGGTAATGACCTTCGTAATCGGCAAGGTCGCGCCAGCAGATGCTCTCGACGAACGGTTTTGATATGGCGGTCCGGCAGAAGGCCTGTACCCATTCCGCCTGGAGTCGCGGATTCCATGGTACGTGCCAGTGTCCGGCGTCCTTGGCGAGTATCCTTCCGCTCCATGCGTCCCATGCGTCGGCGGAGATGTCCGAAGGCGTCTGCACACCGGTGATTTCCAGCGGTACGCCGAAGCCGACGAACTCATCCAGCATTGCGGATATCTGCATAAAGTCGCGGACGTACATCCCGTCCTGCGGCACGCCCATGTATATCTGAACGCCGAAGGCGTCGAACCTGATGCCGCTTTGGACGGCCATGCCCGCATACAGCATCGGCGGGATGGTCCGCTGATTGCGAGCGTAGTATTCGCCCCAGGGCAAAACAAGGTCTATCAACACCACCGATTGCGGCGCAAGTTTCTTCACCAGCGAACAACTCATCCGCGTCAGTTCCATGATCTGCTCGAAACTCATGTTGAAACTGTTGTAGGCATGGAGGCCGCAGGCCACTCGCCAGAGACCCACCTTCCGCTCGTAACGCTGGACGACTTGCTGGATGTGTTCGTAAATCATATCGCGGAGGGATTCGTAATCGTGTTCCCAGAGGTAAAGCCACTCCGGAATGTCGGCAGGGTCAAAACTCACCAGTGGCCCGGCGTGAATGGGACAGTGATTGGCAACCGCCCAGTTGACCCAGTCATCGACATGTTCCCATTTATACGAACGCTCCTTCGGTCCAAGGTGCTTCCACGAAATCGGGATGGAGATGAAGTCGAAAGTTTCGCCGAGCCGGCGGCGGTAGCGCTGGTTCCCGCTAAGCAGATCAACGACACATCCGAAGCCCACGCGACCGGCGGAGGCGCTTTGACGACGCCGGTTGAGGAAAATGTCGCTGTGAAAGAGCGTCATTTTCTCTCCGAGCACAATGGCTTTTCCGAGCGCGTCGTCGGCCAGTCGGGCCGCACCGGCCGGATCGTCGCAATTGAGCGAGGAAACGAATATGCGGCGAACCTGGTCGAATTCGCTGTTCAGCGACTTGGCCTTGTCGTAGTCGAACAGACCCCAGTCCTCGCGCTTTTGGATTAGTTGCATTATGCGTGCGCGGGCCAGTTCGACGTTGAGGTTGTAGGGGGTCTTGCGATCGGGAAGGCGAGTGGTCGGAAGGAGCATCCTCCCCGGCTTGCCCGCATCCCACAGCAACGCCAGACCACAAGCGCCGCCGGCTCGCTTGACGCATGAAATTTGACCTTTGTCGGCAACGAGATCGGCACGAACGGGTATTCCGTCCTGGCTGAAGACGTACGCTCCGTTCAGGTCAATGCGCTTGGCTTGGTCGCCGTCGTGATAAACATCAAATCTCAGCATCGCCGCCTCAAAGTAAGAAAACTTCTCCCGGAGATCGCCAGGTTATGGAACAGCGTAAAATATTCAGACGGCATATCGTATCGCCGCCGGCTTGGGTTTTCCACTATCTGTTTGCATCGAGTGGTGTAAGTAATTGTGTGTAAGTTCGGATGCCGAACGTGTCATCCCGAATAGACCCGAATAAACCGGGACAAAGGTCGCGCTGTTTTTTGATAACACCTGTTGCTTTTTAGCAACATCGCTTCCGATACGCACCGATATTGAAACTGTCGGCGGAAATCGGCGTTATCGGGAGGCATGGGCAATGACCTATTTCGAGCGGATTATCGGGCAGGATTATCGGATGGTGAAGGTCTTTGACCTGATCGAAGCCGTTACCGACAGCAAGGCCACCGTCCTGATTACCGGCGAATCGGGGACGGGTAAGAGCCTGGTGGCGCGGGCGATTCACGATCGCAGCGGTCGGCGGGAAAAACCGTTCGTGGAGGTTTCCTGCGGGGCGCTTCCGGAGATGCTGCTGGAGAGCGAACTGTTCGGGCACGTGCGGGGGGCTTTCACCGACGCCTTCGGCGACCGCGACGGTAAATTCGCCGCAGCCGACGGCGGGACGATTTTCCTGGATGAAATTTCCACAGCCTCGCCGGGCCTGCAATTCAAACTTCTCCGCGTTCTCCAGGAGCGGACATTCGAGCCGGTCGGTTCGAACCGTACGCGGTCCGTCGATGTCCGCGTGATAGTGGCGACCAACCGCGACCTGTGGCGGGACGTCGAGTCGGAACGGTTCCGCCAGGATTTGTACTATCGCGTCAACGTGGTCGACGTGGAACTGCCGCCGCTACGGGAGCGGGGCGGGGACGTCGCGCTGCTGGCGGAGCACTTCCTCCGGCGCTACGAGCGTGAAAATTCTCGATGCATCCTCGGATTCACCGACGAGAGCATGGACGCGTTGAATTCCTACCCCTGGCCCGGCAACGTGCGCGAGTTGGCCAACTGCATTGAGCGGGCAGTTGTGTTGTGTCGCGGCAACCGGATCGATATGGGCGACCTTCCCCCATCCGTTGCAGCAGTACTCCAGCCGATAGCGGTGTTGGCGGGCGAAGCGGTTTCGGTCATGTCGGCAGGCTCAAACGCCGACCGGACACTCGCCGAAGCACTGGCGGAACCTGAAAAGCGGATTATCCAGGCCGCTCTGGTCGCCCACGGCGGACACAGACAGGCCACCGCCCACGCACTCGGAATCAACCGCTGCACACTCTACAAGAAAATGAAAAAGTACGGACTGATGCGGTAGGCCGGAACGTAATCGCCACAAATAATTAGCAGGGATACAGGGGATACACGGGATTTTGTTTATTAAAAAAACATCTCGTGCATCTCCTGCATCCCTGCTAGTCTTTTCGGCACTATGAAAAAGATTCGTTTCGGAATTATCGGTTGCGGCGGGATAGGTCGGCACCATGCAAAACAGATAGTTGAGGCGAAGGCGAAGGATTTTTGCCTGACGGCAGTGGCGGACGTGTATGCCAAGACGGCTGAAACGCTTGGGCGAGAGTTGGGTGTGGAATGGTTCGGCGACGGCTGGAAATTAATCGATTCCGGTCTGGTTGATGCGGTTATCATTGCGACGCCGCACTACGACCATCCGCCTTTGACGATTTACGCCGCCCGCCGCGGCCTGCACGTGCTGACGGAAAAACCCGTCGCCGTTACGGTCGGTCCGGCGCGGGCAATGGTGAGCCAGTGCGCAAAACACGACGTAGCATTAGGTGTGATGTTTCATCAGCGTAACCGCTCGCTCATGCGCAAGATGAAGCAGATGGTCGAGGCGGGGCGCATCGGCGAGATTTTCCGCGTCCAGATGATATGCTCCAACTGGTACCGCACCCAGGCCTACTACGACTTGGCTGAATGGCGCGGCACGTGGGAAGGCGAAGGCGGCGGGATTCTGCTGAACCAGGCGCCGCACTCGCTTGATCTGCTGCTGTGGATCGGCGGGATTCCGAAACGCATCATTGCCACTACCGAGACGCGACTGCATAAAATCGAGGTGGAGAACACTGTCAACGCGATCCTCGAATACGGCGGCGGAAAGACCGGCTATATTTACGCCACTACAGCAGAAGCCCCCGGTATGGAACAACTGATGGTCTGCGGCGACAAGGGAACACTCGTGGCCCAGAACGATAAACTGCAATTCGGAAAACTCGCCGTCCCGCTGAGCAAAGATATAAAATCAAGGGGTGCCTCAGGCGAGCCGAAATGCACGTGGACAGAAGTGCCCATTTCCGGGCAAGACGGCGAGCACATCGGAGTTATAAAGGCCTTCGTCGCACACATCCTCCGCGGGAAACCGCTGGTTGCTTCGGGAACAGACGGCCTCAATGAACTGGAAATATCCAACGCGATTTATATATCCGGCTTCAGGGACAAAACCGTTGACCTTCCGGTCAGCGCAGCCGAGATGGAACGGCTCTTGAATTCGTTGAGCCGAAAACACGGCAAGGGTAAAAGTCCCAACATGCGAAAAAAGGCCAACGCCCAACTGAAGAAATTGCTGGGCAAATTTCCGGTGTAGCGCCCTTTCCGCAAAAAACATCTCGTGTAAGCCCTGCATCCCTGCTAATCTTTTCTATTAGTTACGGACAAAAAACACCTGTGGAGATGGGATATGAAGATACAGAACGCCGATGCTGTCGAAGCGAAGCAGGCCGAGATGGCCGAGGCCGAGGGCGTAACGATGCGAATGCTCATCGGCCCCGACGACAATGCCCCGACCTTTAATATGCGACTCTTCGAGGTCGTTCCGGGCGGCTATACGCCGCGACATACGCACGACTGGGAACATGAGGTATATGTCCTGGCGGGGGCGGGCGTTGTCCTTGAAGACGGGCAGGATCGCCCGGTTTCCGCCGGAGATTTCGTCTATGTCCCGCCGGGCGAGGACCACCAGTTCCGAAACACCGGCGGCGAAAACCTGAAATTCCTCTGCCTGGTGCCGAAAACGTAGTGAAGAAAAATTGCAGGGATACAAGGGATGCAGGGGATAAGATATTTTAATTAATTCTTTTATCCTGTGCCTCCCTTGTATCCCTGCAAAATGTTTTTTACAGGTCAGTTCATGAATTCCGACGTCGAACGAATCGAGCGACTTCGCCGGGAGATTGGCCGGCATGATTATCTTTATTACGTCGAGGCTGCGCCGGAAATCTCCGACCGTGAATATGACGCGCTTTTCGACGAATTGAAGCGCCTGGAGGCCGAGCACCCCGAACTGGTAACTCCCGATTCGCCTACCCAGCGCGTCGGAGGTCGGCCCGTCGAAGGCTTCGCCAGGGTCAGCCACGACCCGCCGATGCTCAGCATCGACAACACCTACAATCTTGACGAACTGCGGGAATTCGACGCCCGCGTAGCCAAGGCCCTCG
>DAOVLS010000363.1 GCA_030631125.1 Planctomycetales bacterium | reverse complement strand
CGGAATCACCTATGAGATGGACGAGCGGGTAACGCGTCTGAACGGCTACAACATCCCGCTGCAATACGACGCCTCGAAGTTCAAGGGCCTGGCCCGTGCGAAATTCCTCGAAGCCCTCCAGGCGGAAGGCTATGCCATGCACACCGGCTACACCGTGCCGCTCTACAAAGGCGGCCTGTATCAGAAAAAAGCCTTCGGGCCGAGTTGGGTCGGCGATAAGCACGGCCGGGACATCGACTACACAAAGGTCTGCTGCCCCGTCGCCGAAAAACTTGCCGACGAAGAAATGCTTACCATCGGCCATGAAGCCAACCTCATGGGCACAGCCGAAGACATGAACGGCCTGGTCGATGCGATTATCAAGATACAGCAGAATGTAGATGAGATACTGTAGCACAGACCCGCCAAGGCGAGCGGTGTCCGTGGAAAACATAAGTTGACGCCCCAATGATGAACGATTCCAAAGAGCAAAAGAAGACTAACGAAACTCAGGTAATAGTGGTCGGAGGGGGGCCGGCGGGCGTAGCGGCGGCTATTGCTTCGGCCAGAAACGGGGCTGAAACCCTGCTTATAGAGCAAGCGGGCTGCCTGGGGGGGACCGCTACGAGTGGGATGGTGAACCGGCTCGGCCCGTTTCACGACGAGAAAGAGATCATAGTAGGCGGTATTCCCTGGGAGATACTGGAAAACCTGGTGGCTCTGGGGTGCGCGCCGAAGCCGCCGATCTGCTCGCATGAGAACCATGACGACTATTGGATCGCCTTTGATCCCGAGGGCATGAAGTATGTGTGCGAAAAACTGGCGGAAGAAGCCGGCGTACAAATACTGCTGTATTCACTGGCGTCAGAAGTGCTCGTTGAGGACAGCCGTCTCAAAGGAGTCGTAATAGAGAATAAGTCGGGTCGCACCGGCATAACCGCGCCCGTTGTAATCGACGCAACCGGCGACGGCGACATAGCCGCACGATCAGGGGCGCATTACGTACAAGGCAGAGCAGAAGACGGACGAATGCAAAGCATGACACTGATGTTCAAGATGCACAGAGTGGATTGCGAGAAACTCAACGATTACCTGCAAAATCATCCGGATGATTTCAGGGAGAAATTAGCGCAAGGGCGCACTTTGGGAATATCCCTGCCGACCTATTATCAGACAGCGGGCGGGGATTTGCCCGGAGGCGAAGTCTTCTACAACACGGAACATGCATTAGGGGTGGACGGTACAGACGCCCTGGAACTGTCGAAGGCGCAAACGGCGGCGAGAAAGAACATATGGCAAACCGTGGAGTTTCTGAAGAAAAACATCCCCGGCCACGAAGAGGCTTACATTTGTAACACGGCCTGCCGAATGGGAGTAAGGGAGACCAGACACATATTGGGCGAATATACATTGACGGCGTCGGATGTCCTGGAGGCAAGAGCATTTCCGGATGGTATTGCTCGATACGCCTGCTACGTTGATCGTGCCCTGACGCGTTTAGATAATTACTACCTTCGCCCCGGAACGTCTTATGAGATTCCATACAGATGCCTGATCCCCAAAGGCATTGGTAACCTTTTGATGGCCGGCAGGTGCTTCTCGGCAACACATGAAGCGGCTGCTTCGGCGAGGATGATCCCGTCTTCGATGGCAATGGGACAGGCAGCAGGAACAGCAGCGGCATTAGCAGTAAAAGAGGATATTACTCCCAAAGACGTTGACCCTTCGCTGCTGCGGAGTACACTCATAAGCCAGGGAGTAAAACTCGATAACAACCCGTAACAATAATGGAATTCAGATTCCGGGAACTCCGAGAACAGTTACAAGAGGCCTTTCGGGGAGGACTTTCTTTGAGCGACGAACTTGACAAGTTGACCGGCGCGATACTGACGTCTTACCGCTCCGACAAGCGGACCGAGCGGATCGGCTCGGCGTTCCTGCCAAGCCGGGACGCCATCGTCGAAATTATCGTCGAATTGCGCCAACTGTTGTTCCCCGGCTACTTCGGGCAGTTGGCCTTGACGAAGCAGAACGTCCGCTACCACGTCGGAGGCCTGCTGGTGCGGCTGGGAAAGCAACTGGCAGAGCAGATATATCATTGCCTCCGTCATGCCGAGCGCGAAAGCGTACGGGCAGAACGCGCCGACAGGAAAAAGGCCGCAACGCTCGCCGGCAAATTTCTTCGTCGGATACCGGCCATTCGCAAAATGCTCGCCCTCGACGCCCAGGCCGGCTACGACGGCGACCCCGCCGCCAAAAACATCGAAGAAGTTATCTACTGCTATCCGGGCTTTCGCGCGATTACGATCTATCGCCTCGCGCACGAGTTGCATCTGCTGGGCGTCCCGCTGATGCCGAGGATAATGACCGAATACGCCCACAGCGCCACCGGCGTCGACATCCATCCCGGCGCGACTGTGGGCAAGAGTTTCTTCATCGACCACGCCACCGGCGTTGTCATCGGCGAGACGACCCGCATCGGAAACAACGTCAAGATTTACCAAGGCGTTACGCTGGGCGCGTTGTCGTTCCCGAAGGACGAGCGCGGGCGTGTGATTCGCGGGATTGGCCGGCATCCGATTATCGGCGACGGCGTTACCATCTACGCAAACGCGACAATCCTCGGAAAGACCACCATCGGCAAAGGCAGCACCATCGGCGGCAACACCTTCATCACCGAATCGGTCGCTCCGAACACCGTCGTAGGCCAAAAGCCGCCCGAACTGCACCTCCGCGCAAAACGCAAGTCGTAGGCCGGGACAGAGCGAAGCGCAGTCCCGGCAATTCGGCTGCGCGCATTCACAAACGGTTATTTAGTAGATAAAAGAGACAGGCTTATGAAATATTGTGGGATCATCATCTGTGTTTCCGCGACATTTTCAATCTGTGGCTCGGGATGTGCACCGACGCCTGTGGGCGCACCCGGGTGGCCGTGGAAATTGGATATCGGTACGGAGCATTCCTGGCACGAAGCTCCCATTCCAGAGAATGTCAAAAAGATTGAGGTGCTGGCGCGTACGGGCGATGTGATAACAGTGAAACAGATTGACTTAGATGGAGGCGTTAGACGCGAACGCGTTATAGACCTTCACATCAGCCTCTTGCCATTTGCGGTCTTGAAGCAGCGGATACCTGAACATCCGGCAAGATGGAAATGCCATGGAAGTCATTGGTTTGCCAGCAATCCTGCGCATTTCGATTCGAAAGTAACTCTGGGTTTTTACCGCGATGGAGAGCCGCCAAACATGTTAAGCGTATATGGAACAGATATGGTTGGTACGAATTTGGAGGGCGATGCTATCACTGTTAAAAACTCGGGTGCCGGCAAGAAGTGAACCTAAGGCCGGCGGCGTGGCCGCAAACACCGCG
>DAOVLS010000383.1 GCA_030631125.1 Planctomycetales bacterium | reverse complement strand
CGGTCGTAATAGTCCTCGCGCCGGAGTATGAATCGGCGAAACGGCTCAGCCCAGACCATGGCAACACCGGCGACGGCCAGGAAGATAAACACCGCCACCGCCACAGGCCAAATTGTCTCCGACGCAAGTGTCGGTGTTGCCGAAAGAAAAATCACGTGAACACCTCGAGGTCCAGGAAGCCTTTTTCTATCAGTTCCTCGGCAAATTCGGGGACATAGCCGGTATGTTGCAGGGAGGACTCGTCGCGGCCTTTCGTGGGCCTGAGAACGAAAATGTCCTCGGTGATGATCTGGTGCGTCTCCAGGTCGATGCCGACGATCTCGGAGATGTAGGTAACTCGGCGGTCGCCGTTGGGAAGTCGCGCGATCTGCACAACCAGGTCCATCGCTGCGACAATCTGCTCCCGAATCGCCCGGATCGGCATCTCTACAGCCGTCAGCACCATCGTTTCCATCCGCAGCATCGTATCGGCGGGATTATTGGCGTGAATCGTCGTCATTGAGCCGTCGTGGCCGGTGTTCATCGCCTGGAGCATATCGAGGGCTTCGGGGCCTCGGACCTCGCCGACGATAATGCGGTCGGGCCTCATTCGCAGTGCATTGCGGACGAGGTCGTGGATGGTGTAAGCGCCTTTGCCTTCGATGTTCGGCGGGCGGGTTTCCAGGCGGACGACGTGCTCCTGCGGCAGTTGCAGTTCGGCGGACTCCTCGATGGTAACAATCCGCTCGACCGGGTCGATGAAACTGCTCAGGACGTTCAGCGTGGTGGTTTTTCCGCTGCCGGTGCCGCCGGAAATCAAGAGGTTCTTCCGTCCGCGGACGCATGATTTGAGGAAATTCGCGGTCGCTTCGGTGAGCGTGTTGCGTTCGATAAGGTCGTCGATAGTGAACGGAACGCGGGCGAATTTGCGAATGGTCAGCACCGGCCCGGAAAGGCTCAGCGGGTTGATGATGGCGTTGACTCTCGAACCGTCGGGCAGGCGGGCATCGACCAGCGGTGTTGAGCGGTCGATCCGCCGACCTACCGGCGTGATAATCCGCTCGATTATCGAATTGATAACCTCCTCGGAGAAGAAACTCCGCCCCGTAGCCTGGACCTCGCCGTCCTTCTCGATGTATATGTGGTCCTTTCCGACCACCATAATCTCGTTGACGTGCGGCATCTCCAGCAGGTCCTGGAGCGGACCGTAGCCGAAAACCACATCCTCGATCTCCTTGCTGAGCATACGGGTTGTTATGTAGCGTTTCAGTTCCGTCGTGAGACGTCCGGCGATGCGGCGCAGTTGGTTATCGAAGTCCGCCTCGATCATCGCGGCGTCTTCCTTGATGAACTGAGGCTGGAGGCGGAGCGGAAAATCGCTGATGATGTCGCCGACGATTTGGCTGATTGTCTTTTCGTGCTCGGTCTGGAGGATGTCGGACTCCTCGAAGCCGTAGGAGTATGACATTTTCCCGGCGCAGCGGACATTCAGTTCGGCCAGGACGCTGCGCCAGAGGAAGTCGCTCACGAGACTGTCGGCCATTTCTTCGTCCACATCTTTCAGGCCCGCGGCGATTATCTCGGCCAGGTGGCGCTTGATGAGTGCGGCATGTTCGGTATCGGCCTTGGCGACGTTACCGGCGACGCGCAGGTTCAGGCGGACGAGCAGTTCGCCGTGTATCTTCTGCTCCAGTTCCACCAACCTTCGCCGGGGCGTTACGACCCGCTCGCCGCGCCGGCCTCGACGCGCCGACGGCGCCATCATAAACAGCGAAAACTCGCCTATACGAATCTCGTCGCCGTAATCAACCTTCACCCGCCCCTTATGGGGAACCTGTTTGTTGGCGACGGTCGTTTCGTTCAGCCCAAGGCTCTCAACGAAATATGTCCCGTCGTCCTTGAACAGCCTGGCGTGCCGGCGCGAGACAAAGGGGCTGTTAAGCGTAATGGTATTGCTGTCCTCACGCCCGATGAGCACCTCGGCGTCCTTGACCTCAACGACTCTGCGCTCGTCGCTCAAATGATTATAGACCCAGATTTCCATACCACGAATTCCACGAATT
The DNA here is from genome assembly GCA_030631125.1 of Planctomycetales bacterium. The sequence continues at coordinate 1,039 of DAOVLS010000383.1, read as the reverse complement.
TGTAATTAGTAATTGGTAACTGGTGATTCGTAATTCACAATTTTGTTACCAATTACTGATTACCAGTTATTTTTCCCGGCAGAGGCTGGGACAATATCGACACGATCTTCGGATTTATACCCTTGAAGCATTTTGGGTTTGGACCCCTGAAATCATCTGGTTTCGGCGCGTCGGCGGGGTTTCGGACCGTCAGGCAGACCTTTCCCATAATTCGCGGCATCAGGTCGATGAGTTGTTCAGCCAGTGTCGGCGAGACCTCCACGGTTACGGAGCGATAGACCCTCATTCCGGGATCGTATCCCCTGCCTCGTTTGCGTCCGAAGGACTCTTCGGGCTTCTGCCCCTTTCCGCCGACCGCCAGTACTCGCAGGTTCTGGACCAGCGTAAAGGTTTTGGCGGGTTTGCCTTTGAGGCGGACCATTCCCAGCACATCCACCCTTCCGCCGACGCGGAGCATGTCGCCGGGCGTATAGTTAGGATCAACCCGCAGCGTGAAACCTCGCATACCCTTGCTGATGTCGTCGGCCGGCGTCCCCGTGGTCCCTCCCAGTATGTCCTTATAATAGACAGGATCACCCCGGCGGACAGGTCTGCTCACGTACTTGCCGCCGGTTACTAAAGGTTTATTCTTTTTTCGCAGGATGTCCTTGACGTTCATAGCCGAGGTGTTTGTATTTATCACTGCAATGTCGGCCTCGCTGATTTCCTCGCCACTGGCCAGGTCTCGCTTCCACTGGAGAATCTGGACCACGTCGCCGCGAAGTTTCGCCTTCTGGGCCGAGTCGTAAAGATAAAACATCGCCGCCGCAAACCCAGCCAATATAAGCGACGCAACCAACAGTTTCTTATTCCATACGACCGTTTCAGCCATGAGATCGCTCCATTTTATAAATGTCCAATGCCCAATTTCCAATGACCAATCAATTACCAAGTTCTGTCTGAAAAGTTGTCTTTTAGTCCCATAGGGACGTTTTTCTTAGCCACGGGCGGAAGCCCGTGGAAAATGTCCGGTCCGAACCCAGCCCCGTAGGGGCGTCTT
>DAOVLS010000020.1 GCA_030631125.1 Planctomycetales bacterium | reverse complement strand
CCCGCTGCCTACCATAGAAATCCTTACGCGTAACCAACTCCCGCAGCGGGCGGAGGGTCTTTCCGCGGACCGCCTTCTGCAACGCCGGTAATCGCCAGTTCACCACGCCGATTATCTTATCGGGAAGCACCCTGCATCCCTCGTGCAGACTCGCAAGTCCTTCGTTGAACCACAGAGGCACAGCCGGGAAGTCATAAACAATCAATGCGTGCGTCAATTCGTGAACCAGCGTTCCCGTGCCCGTATTGATATTCATCACCATCGTCCGGTCGCCGGGGCGGTAGTAGCCGAAATAGGGCGGGTCGCTATTTTTATAGAGTTTCTTCGCCCAGTATTTGTAGGTCTTTGCGTCGCGGAACAGCAGGATAGTGATAACGCGGGTCGGTTTTTTTCGGAAGTAACTTCGCCACATTGCCTTTGCCGGCATGACGACGCTTCTGGCGGACATTGCTTCGACACTGCGGGGCGGCATGTTGCCGATAACCACGAAAGGGGGGTGGACCGCGGCGCAGAAAGTCTTATCCAGACGCGCGAGCATAGCCTCGGCGGCGGCTTCGGAGGCGCCGATAAGTCGGGTTGATGGATATGTAGCAGGCTGGCTTTGCGATGTCGTTGTGGCCGTTGTCGTGGTCGTGCGAGTCTCGCCACCCGTAGCCAGGACACAGCCGACTGCCGCTATGGCGAACACCGCCGTCAATTTGACCGGATCAAAATATCGTCGCATAAAAAGTCTCCTGCTTTCTTACGATTGTCGGGAAAAAGTAGCATATCGTCAACTTTCCCGTCCCAGGACCGACACGGGGGAACATTTTCGGAACGAAACGGAACAAAACGGAACAATTCGGAACGATTCGGAACAAATGGGAACGATTCGGAACGATTCGGAACGAATGGGAACAATTGGGAACAATTGCAAAATCCACAAGTCCTTGGCGGGCATAGATTTGCATATTTCAGTGTCGTTTTTTCGTCCATTTTAAAAAATCCGCCATTACCTATCTCGCCTAACCTGCCTTTAAAAAGAAAGGGAAAGTGGAAAAAGGCGGGAAAGGGCGGAAAAAGCCGGAAAAACAACGGTTTCGAGGGGGTTTCGGAGGCAAAAAGCAAAGTGGGTTGATGGTGAGAAAACTTTGCTATTATCAAAGGATTACCGGCGAGTTAACCGGCAATGTCCGGGGGTTTGTCCGGTTTATGTCCGCGCGTTTTTTCGTGAGGGGAACGGACGATTGCCAGGGCCGATTGGAGTTGGGTCTCGATTTCCTGCAAGGCTCGTTCGTCGAAAAAGGCTCCGGGGTGGTTTCGTCCGGCATTTCGCAGAGCAGCCAGCCCGGCTTCTGATCCGGCGAACAAATCCACCATTGATTCGATCAAGTCGGCGTGGGTTGCACCCTCGGTGACCATCCAGGCGGTCAATTCGTCGGTCCCATCACCGATCTTTTCCCCCGTGGACTGTTCAGCCAGGTCGAGAGTCAATTGGGCCATTTCAATGGCGGCGGGCCTCCGGCTGTAGAGGCTGGCAAGGAACAAAAAGCACAATCCCATCCGGCGGCTGGAAGCGGCCATGTCGTTATAAATTTCCGGGCGGAGATCGCCCCAACAATAGCCTGATCCCGGCGTGCCGACGATCTGTCGCAGCCGGTGATGGACGTGGCCGTAGGCGACCAGCAGCCGCAGGCTCCGCGTGTCGACGAGGCCGAGTTCCTCGATGAGTTGTTTTCCGCCCAGGTCTTTCCCGCCCGCCGACGCGAGCCGCTCGCACAGGTTCAACAGCAGGGCATTCAAGCCGTCGCGGTCGTGGGGCAGGCCGCCCCGCCCGATCGGGTCGGCTGCGGGCCGGTGGCCTCGCCCACCTGTATATTCTCCGGCGTGCCTCGCCAGGTGCGGCGTGGGCTTGAGCAGCCCCCGCCGATCTACGGTTGCGGTCGTCTGGTTGTCGGGAAAGAGCGTGCTCATTTTGTCGAGTTCTCCCGATTCAATACGACCAGGGCGTGGTGTTGCAGGCGGTGGGGGCCGATGTTCGTCTGTGATCCGCACAGGCGTCGCAGTTCGGCGTCCGCCGCTTTGAGCAGTTTATTCCGGCGAGCCTGGTCAAGTCCGTCGAACTGTTTTTTCAGGGCGTCCCACTTGTTCATGTCGGCCTGTTTGTCGAATATCTGTTGTTGCAGTTTCCGCACGCGGGGATCGACGATGGGCTTTCGCTGCTCGGCTTTTTCGGCGGCGCTTATGGCCTTTTCAAGCCACTCCAGAACCGGCGGGTCTTTCGGCGGATCGGCGTAGAAGAAGTTGTCGAAGGTCTTCCACGCCCCCTTGCCTCGCTGCCATGTCTGGCGGGAGTAAAATTCGATGGACAACAGGATTTCGGACAGGTGGAATTTTGCCAGAGCCGTCCTCACTGATGCGAATCGCATCGTCGTCAGTATTCGGACGTGGTTTTTCGGGATCATCGCGTTCCACCGCTGAACGATCTCGATCACCGCAGACTCGATCTGATCGGCGGGCGTCATTCCGCCGACGGAGCCTGGCTTGAAGACGTAAGCCTTGCGGAATCCGGGTTGTCCGTTATTTTCGGTCATGCAGCACGATGTCCTCGCACAGTTTGCATTTACCATCGACCGTCGCCTTGCAGAGTACGCCGGGTAGGTTTTTGTCGCGGGCCTCGGTCAGTCGGCCCTGCCGGTCGGGGTGGTGGCACGTAACGACCGCCAGCAGTTTCTGCGTCCACGTGCCGTCCTTGTGTAGAACGGGCAGGAGGGCCGCATCGACCACGCTGAACCTGCAAAACAGCGGATTGATTTTCATCGTTTCATCGCCTCTCATTTACAGGCCTTTGCGGCTGCGTAGTTTGTGTCGAAGTATTTCGCCGGAATTGGACGGGGGCTGAATATCGCCTGCATTTTCTTCTTGTTCATCAACCTAAATTTGATGAATTCCATGTCGGCGTCCGTTACGTGAATGGGGCGGTATTGATTGATTTTCATCTGTCCATCACCTCTAATTTACTGGCCGGGACGGCGAGGCGGAGAGTCATGGCGTCGGAGTCCGTCTTCGCATTGACCTCTCGCCGCCCCGACCTTTTTCAGGACTTCGGCGTTATTGTCACCTCGATTATCTTGTGCGGTCCGCTTTTGTATTCGTCCAGCCATGCGCGTTCGAGGCCGTCGAGGAACCTGACGGTATCCGCCGCTCCGGTCTGTTTGGTCTTTATCCGCAGGCCCGACTCGCCGGACAACGCCGGTTTTCCGTTTGCCTTGACCACCATGTGTGCGGTTATGCTTTTCATTTTTTTAGCCCGCAGCCCAAAGAACGATTACAGCCCCCAACACCCCACCCACCAAGGCAATGACCACAGAACGCAGCAACTCTTTTGTGTTTTCGCTCATACCATTACTCCTGTTTTGTCCACGGTTGATCCTTCTCTTTTTCTGATCGCCTTAATCGCCTCCAGCAGGCGGATCAGCCAGTACCTGGGCGCGTCGTTAATCGACTGATAAGCGGTGTTTGACATGTGTTTTCCGCACAGGAAAGGCATTATCTGCTGCTCGGTCCAGCCGAGTTTGAACGCTTCGGCACGGACCTTGCGGATAAGCGAATCGTTCGGGCCTGGCGTTTTTTCGGCTTCGGCTGCCCACCAGTCGGGCGTCCCGCCGGGCAGGCATCGCCCGGGCGCACGGGACTCGTAGAACGCCATGACGGCGACGAAGCCCGCCCGCGTGCAGGTCTTGTCGGCTGCCGAGAAGAACCCGCCGACGTTCCGCTGTATGATCCGCCGCTCGGCCTCGGTGATTCCGAGTCCGGCGGGGACCGTGTGGAGGAGCATCTTTTGTTTGTTTGAAAGTTTCATTTTTTCAATTACCAATGCCGTAGGCATCACTACGTGATTACGAATTACTATCCTTACCTAATTGGAAGGCGGCGGGGCGTGACGCTTGGCGGCGTCGCGTGTCGTGAAACTACGAGTTTCCGCCCACGCATGTGCCCCGCCGCTCGCCGCTGCCGAGAGTTTTTTTTAATCGCCAGGCGTTTCTTCCGCCGGGGCTTCAGTCTCCGTTTCCGCCGGAGTTTCCGTCTCCGTCTCCGTCGGATCGTCTTCACCGACGGTCCGCTCGCCGACCGCTTCGATCGTGAATTCGCCGGACGGCTGGGCCGGTGCGATCGTGTCGGGCACGCTGAATGTAATCGTCGCCGGTTCCGACCTGTTCGGGGGCGTTGCGTTGTCGATAGCCACATAGGACAGTGTTACTTCGGTGTCCTGGACGCCCTCGAAAGTTGCCACTCCGGCGGCGCCTGCGACGGTCTCGACGGTCTGTAATTCGCCACCGGCGGTTTCGGCCCGCGTGATGGTCAATTCGTAGCCCACCACATCCTGCGACTCGCTTTCGGGCAGGCCCACTTCGAGGTTCATAATGTCGTATTTCATACTTGCATCCTTTCGTTCTGATACTGCTTCCACGAATCTAAAAGGCCCGACGACCGGGCGTTTTTCCCTTGATTTCAGCCACGCGACCAACGCTATCAGCCAGCACGCCGCAATCGCCGCGCAGAAAATACAGCCCACAATCACTTCCACTGTTGACATATTTTTCATCTTTTTCCTTCGTTCCTTTTTTCAATTGCCAATGCCGTAGGCATCACTACGTGATTGCCAACTCGCCACGGCCAGCCCTGACGGGTTGGAAATTGGCAATTGAAGATCGGCATTGGCCGGGATTGTGACGGTCTTTCGCAGACTCGTACCCGGCGCGACTGATCGCACGGCCCCGCCGATCTCTACCCCGTCCGAGGAACGCCGTGGCGCCCGTGTCCGACGGGGAGCAAATTTTTTATCGTGGCCTGGCCGGTTAACCCCACCCGGCTCCTTGTCCCTTACGGGATAGCATCCCGGCGCTTTCGCATCCGCACGCCACTGGTTTTTTTATTGTGCCGTTCCGAGGCTGAGTATCGCGTTCTGGAGATTTCCGCCTTCGGTCAGGAAGACGAAACCGCCGGTCTTCGGGCACGGGTACAGTCGTCCGCCGTTGTAATCGATATGCTCAACCCCGATTGCCGTGGCGAACTCCGTTATCGCGGCGACCCGCTCGTCGGCCTCTTTAGACTTTCTGGCCTGTGCCTGGTCGATCCGGCCCGCCTGGCCTCGCTCGCGTTTCAGGTCGGCGGCGTCAGATACCACTGGCGGCGGGGCGGCCTTGGCGGGGGCCTTGCGTATGAGTGGGTTCATGTATTTCACCGCTTCGTCCTTGGCCGGGCCATCCTTGCCCCTGAACGCCCGGTGCCAGTGCTGCCCGCAAAGTCCTCTGGCGGATACCGGCTTTTCGCATTCCGGCACGTTGCATGTTTTTTCGCCCATCCCAAGAGTCCTTTCTTTTTTAGCCTTCAGCCTGTTATTTTCACGCCTTCCTGTCGCCGCAGCCCGTCGGCGACGGCGTCCACTTCGGCGCATCTGCACGGATTGAATCCGCAGTGAAAGCATGAGCCTGGTGCGTTGAAGAAAACCTCGTCTTCGAGATTTCGCGGAGTAGCGAGGTCTTCGCAGTTGGCGAATTCAGGATGATTCCTTTTTGCCTCCGCGAGACATTCTTCATCCGTCGGGGCAGGCACGCGGGAACTGTATGGTAGTGCGTTCCCGTCCACCTGTTCTGCCTTGTAGATATTCCTTTCGGCTTCGCAGATTATCTTTCGCCACTCCGCCAGTTTTACGCCTGATGGTTCTGTGTGTCCCCTGCTGATGTGTCGCAAAAGCCTGAACATTTCCCCCGCTACCTTAACTACTCTCTCGATCTCTTTATCCCGCTGATCCAACGCGCCCAGGACGTCCGCGATCTGGTCGGTGTTCATCGGGTTGTTGTAAATGGCCTCAACCCCGTAACTGCTGTGTTTCCAGCCCATCCGATCAGTCAGCGCTTTGGCCAGTTCTCGCTTGTCGAAGCCGACGTGCCAGGCGGAAGGCTCGTCGGGGATTGTGGATTGCGGATTGCGGATTGCGGATTGAGTCATTCCGTCGCCTCCAATGTCTCTATATCAACATCATAGAGGCGCAGTTGCCCCCTTACGGGGACAGGTTTGATCTGCCTGACTTTGGCCAGTACCCACGCAACGGCACCCGGATACCACCGGCAACAAGCGGCGCCTTCATCTTCGGGCCTCATGGGGCGGCAATCGACAAGTTCTGCTACCGCGACGGCGTATCCGGCGAGCGGAATGTCAGGCACTTTTGAAGAGACGATCAGCAGCGGTCCGCGATAATTGGTTGCCCAGGTCCGGGTTTCGATCGTCTTTTCGCCGTGGGCAATCATGTTCGCCCACGGCTGTTTTATCGAGATCGCTTTCATCTACTATTTTCCAATTATGAATTTCCTGAGTTCCTTGATTCCGTCTTTGAGTATGCTCCATCCCTCGCGGTCGCAGGCTACGTAGATTGCAAACACGACGCCCATCGGTATCGCAGCAACAAGCCGAAACGGAAACATGACCCACCAGCCTATTCGTCTGCTCTTCATCGCTGCACCTTCTCGCCTTCCGGCTTTTCCACCTCGCCAGTGCCGCTACAGTGGGGGCAGACGGGGTTTTCAATCATGGCCGTCAGGTGCCTCACGGATCCCATAAGAAAACGGACGTGGTCTTCCAGGGCGTAAACCTTCCAATCGACCGGGATGCTGTCGCCCAATTTAAGGGGATTGCAGATAGTTGGAGGGACTGTCGTGTACACTTTTTCCGGTGGATGCGGCACGTCGAGTTTTCCAAAGCCTTTACAACAAGGGCATTTCATCTTTTCACCTCTGCGATCTCTGTGCTCTCTGTGGTTTTCCATTGCCGGTATCCGGCGGCTCCGCGTCGGTAGAGGTTGTAAAGTTCGTCGCGGGTCTTTGCCCTGACTCGCGGCGCCCAGTAGTTCATCCAGATAACTATCCCCGCCCGGCAGGAAGCGTTGTCAAACACGTCAATTTTGTAGCCGCTGATGCGTTCGACCTCGGCGACGAAGGGCGGCGTGATCCTGTATTCGCCCTCTTCTCCGGCGGCACCTCGAATCTTCCATCGGAGGTCTTTGCCGCATCGGCTCTCTCGGAACCAGAAGTAATCCATATCCTCGCCGGTAACGGCGTCGGTCTGTTCAATTGGAAATTGGAAATTGGAAATTGGCAATTGAACAGGTCGGGGCGGGCAAGGAGTAAGAATCCCGCCCCGACCTTTTGCCGGCTGCTCAGACCGGGCTTTTCCCGCCAGGCGTAGGAAGTCCCGGCGGTTTTCCACCAGGCGGAGGGAGACCTGGCGGGTTTTCGCCGGGGAGAGGAGTACCCGGCGGTGCTCGATAGCGGGGGCGGGAGTCGAACCCGCGACTTCCGGGGTATGAACCCGGCGTGCTTCCATAACTGCACCACCCCGCGATGTTTCAATTGCGGTTTCCAAAGCATGGATTTTTACCGACGCGATGATTGACACAGGCAATACGCCGGCTATCAGGCCGAACGCGAACCACGCGAAGGCAGCCGCAAACTTTTCAGCCGCCGGTAAGTCCCACCATGATGTTCTGTTCGTGTGTCGCATCTTTTTGTTACCAGTTACCAGTTACGAATTACCAATGCCGTAGGCATCACTACGTGATTACGACTCCTCAATCCACGTAGGCGTAGCCCATTCTCCTGAGCATCTTCTCGAACCCTTTACCGGCGTCGTACATCGCTTCGGCCCTACGCTTTCGCCACGGCCCTTTGAATACGATCAGGTCGCACTCGATCTCCGTCAGTTCGGCCCGAAACTTACAGGTCTTCATGCTCGAAACGACATTCCATTTAAATCCATCGTTCATGTTTTTCAGCCCTTTTGTTTCTCAATTGCCAATTGCCAATTGCCAATTGCCAATTGCCAATCGGTTAAGCCTTCGGCGGGCTTACGGTGGTGGCGAGTTCTGACTCGTCGAACCAGTCCTCGACCAGCCGTCCGGTCGTGATCGCGTAACGGACCGAATACAGCGTCTTTCCGTTGAGCGTATGCAAAATCGACTGGACAAATCCCGACTTCACGGCCTGTTTGATGTTGACTTTGTCGCCTAATTTGATTGGTTCCATGCCCGCTTTCCTTTCTGTGCCACGAATTACGAATTACTAATGCCGTAGGCATCACTACGTGATTACGAATCACCGATTACGCCGTTTTCCTGAACGGTATCTCCGCGTGTTCCATCCGGCACTGTTCGCCGGAGAGTTGCCCTGCGAAGTCCAGTTGCGCCACGCTGTAATCGGCGACGACGTTTTGCTTTGTCGCTATGTAATGGACGTTGGCCAGCCGTGCCGTTACGTTCCGAAACGTGCCCGGACCGGCTGCGATCTGCGCGAGGTATTGATACGACCGCACCGGCAGACGACCCTTGAATCCGAGGCTCCGCAGCGTAACGTCGGCGATAAGTTTCACGTCTGCGGGCAGAATCTCGCGTTCGACCGGGAAAACGAACTGCGCCTTGGATCGGCTGCGGAGTTGCTCGTTTCCGCCCGCGATTCCCTCGCGCCTGGAAGCGTAGAGGAACGAATCCATCCTGTTGATCGTGTCGGCCAGGACAATCGCCGTCCTGCACGCCGGCTCGTCGTGGAGGTTACGCAGCATGTTAATCGCCGACGGCCTCAACGTGGTCGCTTCGTCGATGATCAGCAGGTACGATTCGCCTTTGCCGCCGGAGTAGTATCCGGCCATGCGGGAGCGGATTTTACTGTAGAGTTTGCTGACCGTGCCGCTGGTGGTAACGCCTATGGCCCCTGCGACCTCGAACAGGAGTTCGCGTCGGAACGCCAGGGCTTCACCGGCGGCGAGGTAGGCGCATCGGGCCGGTCCGAGTCGCCGCGCCATCTCCCGCAGGGCCGATGTTTTGCCGACGCCCGACGGGGTTTTGACAATGCCGATACATGGCTGCTCGACTGCGATGTCGCAGACCATCAGGATTTCTTCGCCGATCGACGTGGCGACGTACTCGGCTTCGGGCGTATCGACCTTCTCGGCCCGCCCGTCCAGCCACATGCGGATGATCCGCAGGTACTTGTCGGCGTTGCCGCTGTACAGTCCTTTTTTCAGTCGGCTGTAAAGACCGCGTGATACGCCGACGATGGCGGCGAGTTTCGTATCGGACAGGTCGAATGCGGCCTGTGCCTCGGCCACGCCCCGCAAAATCCGCTTACGTTCTGCGTCGGTCAAATGTCCTTCGTTCACTGCGAAACTCCTTGCCCGCGTTCCTAACGGTTTAAGCGACATCCCCCCCTGGGGACGGCGCGCAGCCGCCTGTGTCTGATCGTTCATGGTTGGACTCCTTGTGGATTGGTTGATCGGTTGATTGGTTGACTGGTTGACTGGTCAACAGACTTAACGGACCCGGAACCGGTCTCCGAACCGGTTGATCGTGATCCGTTCCTGTGCTTGCGAAAAACGCACTTGCCGCCGTGCGTGTTTGTTTCTGTTTTGCCAGTCGCTGCTTTCGTCCGGCCTGGGCCGCACGGTCGAGTTCGCCGTCGCCGATCAGCGTGATTCGCCTGGCGGCGGGGATTTTGATTGTTCGCGGATCGTCAAGTGCTCCGGTGGCGGCGAGGCCGTCGGCGTAGGCCTCGATAAGCACTTCGGCAGCCGACTTTCGCAGTGTCCGGGCAACGGCCCTGGTCTCCCTCGCCAGCGATCGCTGGAGGGCCATCGCCCCGGACAGTTTTTCGGTGTCGGCTTCGGTCGAAGCCAGCGGATGCACGCCCTCGCCTGCGTAGGGCGTGGCGACGCAGAGGAATTTATCCGTATCGTTGTCGAACACCCACACCCTCGACGGGTCGGTCGGGCGGTAGCGATAGGACACATGGCGGCGTCTGTCCCGCCCGGACGCGGCCCTGCGGTCCTCAAGTGCGTCGGCCCAGTAGTGCCGCTGGAAGGCTGTTACAAATACGCCGTTCTGATCCACGCGGATGCGTTTGGAGCGGGTAAGCAGCAGTGCGAGTGTTTCGGCTGCCGGTTTGACCGGCTCGAAGTCGGGCCGCATGAGTTCGGCGAGTGCACGGGCCGGGCTGCGCCCACCGGCTGCCGCCGCCGGTGAAGGCGCCAGCGAATAGACTTCGGCCCATCGGTCGAATGCGCGGCGGAAGATGTCGATATTGAGTTTCGACATGTCGACCTGCTCGGCCCGGAGTTTGGAAATCTTTTCAGGTCTGTTGTCGGGGCTGCGTCCGAAGTAAGTCGGCCAGAGTTTATCGAACTGCTCGGCCATGATTTTGAAAAACGGCTCGATGATCTTGGCTTTGGCGTTGTAGGGGATCGCCCAGTGGGCTTGTACTCCGAGCGCTTCCAGCACGGGCGTAACGCGATTGGCGTTAAGGATTGTTTCACCTTTGCGGTGTTTGCGAATCCGCCCGCCCGCGAAGTCGTGGGCGCGGTAGTCCTTGCCGTTGTCAAGGATCATGTGCGACGGCCCGCCGTGAACTTCCACGCCGTTGCCGAAGGCCGCCATCACGCGATCCGCGTTCGGGCTGTCGAAGTCGATGATGTAACCGACGGGCATCCATGTGCGGCAGTCGAGGTAAGCCGTAATCCACGGGCGGTACCAGCGTACCACCTCGCGTCGCTTGTCCTTATCCCACATCACGCGGGGCAGCAGGACGTCGAACTGGCGATGGTCGGCCACCCAGCATTCCATCGCTCCGACCAGCGTCCAGTCCCGTTTGATAAACGGCGTGCAGCGGTCGCGGAATTTCTTCGGATCGCGGCCTGCGGCGATGAGTTTGTGATCCACCTTTTGGCGCAGCCAGTTCTGGACAGTTCGCAGCCCCGGCAGTTCCCAACCGTGCTCGCGTGCCTGCCCTGCCGCTATCGTATATATGTATGGTATGGAAGGATGATGCTCCGAGAGGTACAGGCCGAGGATGAATTCCTTCGCTTCGGGCGTGAAACATGCGGGTTTGCGTGCCCCGCCGCGATTATCCACCAGGCCGATAACGCCCTTTTGACCGTACTTTTTCAGCCACCGATGCAGGGACGCTTTGGAGGTTCGCTCGGTCGGATTGAGCGCGTTCCACGTCCGGCACCACCGCGTATTGAATTCGCCGATCGTCATTGACGCGGGGCAGTGCTCGACCGCCTCGTGGTAGTTGTTAATCATCGCAAGTCGGCGATACGCGCGCTGCCGCTGCTCGGCGGACAGGTTCGCCAGTCCCGATCCGGCGGGGGCGGGTCCCGGCGAAAAGTCGCCGGTGGCGATCCGCAGCGTGGGATCGGCGTCGGGGCTGACGTACCACGCCGCGCCGATCTGCACGGCTTTGAGGCTGCCGTCGGCGCATCGGCGTCGAACGGATCGGGCGGTGCTGCCCAGGTGTCCGGCGGCTTCGGAGGCGGTTAACCAACCTTCCGGAGGCTGCGCCTCCGGTTGGTTGATTGGTTGACTGGTTGACTGGTTCATCTGTTTTCCTACGCCCTACGCCCTACGCCCTATGCCCTACGACCTGTTTCAGGGGCCAGTCCTGTACGTAATCTCCGCCGGGGCCGGTACGGACCAAAGATGCGACTTCCGGCTTTAGACTGGAGGCTTTGGGCTGTAGTCTCCGGCCTACGGTCTCCGGCCTACTCGTTACCAACTGCGGTATTCGTCCACCGGTGCTCCAGCATCGGACGCGGAATTTGTCGGTTACGACCAGCGGATCGACGGCGATTGCGAAATCGTCGCCAATCTTTATAAGTAGCCCCCCGCAATGCGGGGGGATTTCAACCGTTACGTCGCCTGCGATGAGCATCCGCTCCGGCGTCAGCGTCGCGCGAACGGAGCGAACCCGACCCCTGGTCGCAGGTGAACGGCGGGAACCGAATAATCTTTTGATGAATCCTTTCATCTTGTTGCCCTTTCAATCATCCCCCCGCATTGCGGGGGGCTTGTAAAAACGGCCTGATCGTGGTCCAATCGGTCGCCGCCATCACCCTTTCGGGTGAAACCTTTTAATAAGCGAAAGGAGCCACGACCATGGCCGAAGCGTTAAAACGAATTCAATCCGAGTCACATCGCGTTGCGGAGAAAGTCCGAAATGTTTCAGAAGGTCTTTTATCCGGCGGTTGGATGTTCGACGATGCAGACTGGAAGGATGAGATTCAGGAGCATTTTCTGAAGATTTACGGCATCCTGGGTGAGTCGCTCCTGATGATTCGGACGCTTGCCGACCAGATAATAGACCTGGATAATCGCGATCGAGTTTGCGACGGGCAGCCTTTATCGTCGCGTGAGTCGAAGCCGACCGTAAAGGACGCCGATTCAGGTTGACTCTGAAACTTGCGATTGCTGTACTCATCTTGTGGACTCCTTAATTAGGCAATTAGTTTGAGCAGCGACTTCTCACTGCCCGTGATATTCTTGAATACAACCTCTCCCCTGCGAACGATCGAGTCACGGACGAGCATACAGAACATCTCCTGCTCTACGTCGGAGGCGTGCTTGGCTACTATGCTATGCGTAAAATTCCGCAGGCATTCAACGTGATCCGGATTGTCAAAGTTCAACTCGTCGATAGTCTTGCGCATCTTTGTAAGGTCGCCGTGAAGATGCCACGCGAAGGTTATTCGCCAGCCCTTGTCGAGTTTTATTGCGACCTCTTTTGTCCGCTTGACCTTGCTCATCCTGCTATCCTTTCGCTGAGGAGTTCGCCCCAGAAATCCGCCAGGCTGATCTTCTGGCCGCTCAACCGACAGAAGGCATCCCATATCATCAGTTGGGTGGCTCGATCCTTACGGATACCGGCGAGGTAGTTGCTTAGCGCGGACTGTGATATTTTTGCAGCGTCGGCCAGCCGCCCCATCGGTATGCCCGCCGAGACGATTAGCCCCTTGACGAAATCGCGTGGTTGCGGTAGAATCTTATGTTTAGCCGAGTTGTCGCGTGTTTTGTTCATGATGACGCCAGTAACCGGAAAGATTGGTTATGCTTCTATATCATATTATTGCTTCGGAATCTTTTATGTCAAGTCCTAAATAAAAAATAATGAAAAAAACTTCACAACAAAGAATGCGGGTGCGATACCCTGTATTAGTGGAGGGTTTTTGTGACCGCTTTCGCCAAGCGATGGCAAAGGTGGGGATGCCGCAGCAAGACCTTGCCGAACAACTTGGCGGCTTTCGACAGGAGACCATCAGCAGGCTGTCTCGTAATTCCGCAACAAGTTTGCCTATTGATCTTCTCGTACGAATATGTGAGTGGGCCGACACTAACGGGATTTCCATTCGCTGGATGATTCTGGGTGTTGGAACGATGATGAAGAGCGACATTTCCAAACTCGCCGACGTTGCCGAAGACATAAATCAGATGACCACAAATCGGCTAATCCTTGCACTGGCGGAGCGGTCCGGTATAGACTTGAGTGACGTTGTTGATGATTTGCTGGTTGCCGTTCATGTCCCCGATCACGGCTTTGTGACAAAGCCGCTCATCGAGGCACTCGGCCCGAAGAACAAAAAAGCCAAACGAAGAAGGAAACATAAATGAATCTCTGGATCAGAATACTGTTCATCATGTTACTGGTTATCGGGTGCATCTGGTGTCTCGTCGGCATCTGCGGCGTGTACGACAAACTCGACAACCCGCCAACGAAATACAGCGATGGTGGCCCTCAATTTTCAGAGGCCATCCTCGTTCTTGTTTCATCCTTGTCGGCTGCCGGTCTCTGCTGGGGCGTCGCGGCGGGGATTTACTTCGGCTACCGCCACAACAGCACTTTGTACCTGATGCTTACTGAATACAGAAAAAACCACATGATCAAGGACGAATAATTGCCGCCTACGAGATCATTAAACACCTGCTGATAGTGATTTAGATGGAAAGGCCATGAGCAAAACGACAAAGATACGCTGTCCGAGGTGTAAAACGAGATTTTCAACTTCGTCACTGCTTCTTACCGGCGAGCAGGTCGAATGCCCGAAGTGCAAGCACGGATTTACCTTGCCGCACCGAAGGTCGGTCTTCCTCAATGCGATCAGCCGGGCATTAACGGCATTACGCAAAACGGATTACGGGGCAGAACACAAAGAGCGGGACCCATGGATCACTCCTCCGATCACCTCCGGCGGCGCGGGGATGATGGGCTTCGGCGTATTGATAATGATCGGGGCGGGCCTCGCCCTGCTTACACTGAAGCCGGAGTATTCGTTCTCACTGGGGCGGCGAGTTATTGATCTGACACTGATTTTATCGGCCCTGAAGAGAGGTTTTTTCTTTCTGGCGGGTATCCTCCTGTTCGGATTCGGCTTTCTGGCCAGAATGGCTAAACCCCCAAAAGACAAATAGTAAAATAAATAACAATTTGTCATAATTTAATTTGACACGCCCCCTTCCCCCCCTGTATTTTCCCATTTGAATTATTGAGAAACTCTTTGGATAGGGTTGTTTTGTGATTGATTGCAGGGATGCAGATTTTGTACGGCACGTATGCCCATCACGGCGTGCGTGCCGTTTTTTTTAAGGGACTGACATGCTAGACGTGCTAGGTGCGATTGATATGGGAAACATTGTTGAACGGTTGATTTCGTGGATCGTTATCGGCCTGATAACCGGCGGGATTACAGTCGCCGTCATGCGTTCGCAGATGAAAGCCCTCGTGTCGATGGTCGCGGACCTGACCACCACAGTAGCCGATCACGAGCGGCAACTCGCCGACCTTCGCACGGACAGAACCACCTGCGAACTCCGCTCCAGCCGGACGTACGCAACGAGAGCGGAAACCGCCCGACTGATCAGCGACCAGACAAACCAGTATCGGGAAATAATGACCAAACTGGACGATATGTCGGCAACCCTGCATGGCAGAATTAATCGCGTCGAAACCGGCCTTGCCGAACTGCGGGGCGAGAAAGGGGCTGCATAAAATGGACGCCGGAATACTGCGAAGTCGAACCATCAGGGAAAGCATTCTCAGGCAACTCTATAACGTTTTTCGAGCGAATCCTGACGTTGGGTGCCTGGCGAATCATTTTTTTGAAGGACTGTCCACCGGACTTATCCAACACTCTCAGGCGGAGATCGAAGTTGAATTCGCCGAGTTGCGCGACGACGGCCTGATCACCATCGAAAACTCGCCCGGCGTCGGAGCGATGCCGGAGAAACTACTCAGAATCACCGCACGTGGCAGGGATTTCACGCGCGCAAGATTTCCTTGGATGAAGGTGGACCAGTTTATCGATGAATAAAAAAAACACACAACCATCCCATAGCAGGTCGGTGGGATGGTGTAATTTTGTAAAGTAGCGGGATATGGGATACCCTGTTTGTTCCAAAACACACAGGAGTAACCCATGAATCCCGCTGCCTCGAAGTATACCGTGCTGAATCAAATCTG
>DAOVLS010000199.1 GCA_030631125.1 Planctomycetales bacterium | reverse complement strand
GCGTAGCGCCCGTTTGCGGGCCATAGACAGCCGCCGCCCCGTCCAAGCCCGTGAGCGGATTCGTTACGTCGCAGGCGACGAGGATTTCGCAGCCGGCAATCCGCCCGTCGCGGTCGCTGATGTCGATGCCCTTTATATCCTGTAATCCGCCGCCCGCGAGTCCACAGACGCACGCCTTGCCGTCCCTGCCGATGAATATCACACCCATCGCCTGAGCGCATCCGGTTCCGCCGTCCGTGGTGGCCGAGCCGCCGATGCCGATAATCAGACGATTCGCCCCGGCGTCCAGTGCGGCGAGGATGAGTTGGCCGACACCGAAAGTCGTCGTCAGCAGCGGATTGCGCTTCTCGAACGGCACAAGCCCCAGCCCGGCGGCCTCGGCCATTTCAATCACAGCAGTTTGGCCATCACCAAGCAGCCCAAATCTCGCTTTTGTCGGTTTGCACAACGGGTCGTAAACCTCGACCGTCCTGAACTCGCCGTCCGTCGCCGCCACCATCGCCTCGACCGTCCCTTCTCCCCCATCGGCCATCGGGCAGAGGTCAATTTCCGCCTGCGGCGCCGCTTCGCGCACACCGTCAGCCATCGCACGGGCCACCTCAATGGCCGACAGCGATTCCTTGAACGAGTCAGGTGCAATTACGATCTTCATCTTCGTAACCTCTGGTAGTCTGTCCCAGTTGAAATGCCGGTTGCCATGCCTTCACGCGCAGCGAAGCGGAGCGTGTAGGCATGTTCCCGCCCTCCACTCCGTTCCGGGCGAGAACATGGCACCCATCGTTTTGACTGATACGGAGCGCTAAACATCCAACACTTCCAGATTCTTGTGAGTATATGTACTGCCCACATTGACTACGTCAACATTTCCTATCAGATGCTTGCCCGGCCAATGCGAATGTCCGCAGAATACGTGCGTAACCTTGGTGCAGGCCCGAAGGGCGTCGCCGATCTTATCGGAGCCGAGATATGCGGCTGCGAATGCGAATTTCGCAGGCCTGCCCGTCGGAACCAACTGCCGGAACGGAAGATGATGCACGAAGGCTACGACCTGCCGGACCCGCTCATCGGCTTCGAAGTCCTCCAATTGCCCGCGAAGCCGGCCTAGAACGTAATCCAGAAACTGCTCGTCGGACATGTCCATTTGCATACGCACGCCGTCCATCCACCGAACAGTAATATCAAGATGCCGGTCCGTCAGTTGCTCGCGGAACTCATCCACAAGTCCGCGATATTCTGCCAGTCGGGCCGCTGCGCCGGGCGAGACCTTGGCGCGGTAGAACTCCAGTGGGATACCCAATGCCTCATCGCGATATGAATAATCGTACCATCCAATCGAACCGGCCAGTCCGACGCCTTCGATAATCGCCGGTTCATGGTCCAGGACGGTAAAATCCGCCTCGGCTGCAATAGCGGGGATAATCTGCTCGTATCGCTGTATCGAATTTTCTCCCGGTAGTCGCCAGAGGCAATGATTTCCAGGCACGATGAATTTCCGTCCCGGGAAATCGGCGAACAGCACCATGCAATCCCGCAGGTGTTTGTGTTCAGCCCCGGCAGTATCGCCGACGAGCACGAGCGCATCAGCGTCAGTCCGGCATACACGTTCAGCCAGGGTTTCGACGTAAGATCGGCTCCGTCGTATGTCGTAATGCAGATCGGCTGTTACAAGAATTCGCATCAGCGGGTTACCTTCGGTACTTTCGAGGCGGGCCTGGTGCGAATGTACAGCGCTACTTCATTGCCGATTCCGGCCGGGGGGGAAAGGGCGATATTGAAGGCGTTTATTATGACGCCGTTTTGAGTAACGCTCTTTCCCGTCGCGCAGTCCAGCCACGTGAGTGTATATGTCCCCTGGAACTTGCCCTTGATTCCCATTTCGCCTGTCCGTTTGGATGAGTAGGCGATGTAGGCTTGTCCCGGCTTGGCCAGGACGTATTCCGTCTCGCCGCGGGCGAGTTCGTCGTGCGGAGTCATCTCGTGGAAGTTGGTGGATTCGAAGAACTTCACCAGCCGGCCGCAGTCCTTCAGGTCGCTGACGGGCGTGGAGGCAATGTCCATCCCGATGACCATCACGTACGCTCCGGCCATCGCACAGGCCCAATTCTTCTTCCGCGCCTCGGCGCCGACACCGTGATTGGATATCTCGGACATGTTCAGGTTGTACCTGCCACCGGCCTTTTTCCAGGCTTTGAGCAGTCCGGCATGAAGATCTTTGGGTGTCTTCGCGCCGTACTGGACGGCAAACTGGTCGATATTGGGATCGGCGGCGAATTCGGAGAATTCCAGCCCGCTGAGTTTGTGAACGGCGATTGGGTGGGCATACTCGTCGTCGGCGCGGATCGCCGCGGCGATGGCCGAGACACGTTTTGCGCTGAACCGTTCCTGGTACTCCTCTGCCACGCACCAGATAAGGTTCTTGTGGTGCTTGAATCGCTTCACCAGTCCGCGGATGAATTTCCTTTCGGCTGGGCCTACCTTATCGCCCGTGTCCCATATCCGGGCGCTGTCGTCGTAGAAAAAGAAGAAGATTACGATCCCGGCCTTGTCCATCTCGGTGAACCACTTTTCCCATTGGTCGAGTACTTTCGTGTTCAGGCCCTTGGCCGGGTCGTTGTCGATGAATGGGTTATGTGTCTTTTCTCCGTCGCCGCCGTGCGAGCGAACGGCCATCAGGTAGATGCAGTTAGCGCCGGTGGGTTTGAGTTTTGCGATGAGTTCGGCCTGGTCGCCGACGCGTGTGCCGTCGGGCCTTTGCTTGCCTCGGTAGAGGAAGCCTTCCGGGTCTCCCGGCCCGCACATGAAGAACGGCTTGTGCTTGCCTTTGGCGTCGTATCGAACCAGCCATCGCGGGTTCTTCGGATGCACTGCGATCTGCCCCGGCATCGGCCCGGCGCGTGCAGCCGTTACCGAAGCGACCAGAAGTTTCAGGGCGTCATTTGCGTTCTTGTCCTTCCTGGCAAGAAGCGTATCGTTCCAGGACAGGACGATGTTCAGTGAAGGGATGACGACCATGCCCCGCATGCCGCCAGCGTGACCAAAGGCGCCGTAGGCGTCTTTCGGCACATCAGGCCAATTCCGCTTGCCGTCTCGGCCGATGCCATTAATCCACCACAGCCAGGAGTAACCGCCATCGTGATCGCCCTGGTTATCGGGAATGGAGCGGGAGCCTATCGAACGCTGTGAGGGGATCATCTCGGCGGCCTTTTTTCCGGCCCGCGGGATCGACAGCGGCAGCGGACTGGTAACGGCCATCGCGGCGTGCTTCTTGCTGATAAGTTGCTTGCCGCGCCAGTTGCCCTTACGCAGATACAGCAGGCCGAGGCGGCAGAAATCGCGCGGCGAAACACCTACGCGCCCCGCACGGTCCCTGACGCCGAAGACCATCATCGTAGGCTTGTCCTCGCATTGCAGCGGGTCGGTCAGCAGCGGACGCAGGACCTTCGCGTCCACGTTCTTATACGTTGCGCCATAAACCTTCTTGAACAGGCAATCCCAAAACAGCGCCATCTGCCAGTCGTTGTAGGCGTAGGCGGCGCCGGGCTTTTCGACCAAGCCGTAGCAGGATATCTGGTTGGCCATGTGCCTCCAGGTGATGTTCCGATCCTTGTAGCCGAGGTCCTTGTTAATCTCTTTCAGTCGATGTTCGTATTTAACAACCTTCTCATCCAGACTGGGAATCCTGCCGTCCTCCAGCGCCTTGAAGAGAAAATGGCTGTACCACGGTTTGCATGCCGAGGCTACATCCCCCCGCCGCTTGTAATCGCCCCATGTGTACACCAAGACGCCGCCTCGGGTAATACAGCCGCGACCCCCAAGGTAGTCGCTGAAGACCTTGAGTTTGTCCTTGTCCAGACCGACCTCGGCGGGTGTTTTGACCGCCCATGTCTTTCCGGGGAAAACGGGCTTGCCCGCCAGAGCGGGAAGTGCGGAGATTTGTGCGACGGTTGCGGTAATGATAATTCGTAACATCGTTCTGCCCGGAGTCATTGAATTTCTCCTTGATCGCATGCTTACGGAGGCTTAATTGTAAAGGTTTGAGGCGAAGAGTAAAAGCCCATCGTCGGTGCGGAGCCGCCTGTTTTTTATCCAGTACCGTTGACACCTGCCCTGCCGGCGGTATTATTTTGCTTTCGAGGCTGTTTTCTGAAAGGATTAACGGGCGCCAAATATGGACCCGGAACGTAAAAGATTCGATGCGGTGGAACTGGCTACCTGTTTAAGCCACTACGACCTTGGCATAATTCGCTCTGTGCAGGATTTTCCTCGCGGCTCGCGACGTTCGCCGAAGGTGATCCTTGAAAGCGAGAAGCGAGGCCGGTTGCTTTTCAAGCGCCGCGCCCACGGCAAAGACGACATCAAGAAAGTCGCCTTCACCCACCAGATACAATTGCATCTTGCCGGCGAAAATTTTCCCCTGCCCCACCTGATAGGCACCCGCCCGGACAACAATTCCATGCTCGTCCTGAACGATCGGATATACGAACTGTTCGAGTTTGTCCAGGGCAAGGGTTACGACGGATCGCTCGATGCAACGTTCGACGCGGGGCGTATCCTGGGTCTGTATCATAAATTGCTTGCGAATTTCCAGGGCGATTACCACCCGCCGAAAGGAAGTTACCACGGCGCCAGCGCCGTCGGCGAGGCCATTCTCAACACGACCACCTCGCTTCCCCTGGACGCCAGACCTGAACCGGACGTACTGATGGACACGGTCAAATACCTCGAGCAGGCCTATCTCCGCTGCACCGTCGAGGCCAACAAGGCCGGTTTGAAAGACTGGCCGATGCAGATCGTCCACGGGGACTGGCACCCCGGCAACATGCTCTTCCGCGGCAAACTCGTCGCAGCCGTTATAGACTACGACACCGCCCGCCTTCAGCAGCGAGTCATCGACCTGGCCAACGGGACGATCCAGTTCTCCATCATCGGCGGGTCGGAGGACCCATCCGACTGGCCTGATTATCCCGACAAGACACGTCTGAAACGATTCCTGCTCGGGTACGACTCGGTCAACGTAATCAGCAAGGCTGAACTCCAGGTCGTACCGCTGCTCATGTGCGAGGCGATGGTCGCCGAAGCCGTTCTCCCAATCGCCGCGACCGGTTCGTTCGGGCGAATGCAGGGCTTTCCATTCCTCCAGATGATCAGGCGGAAGGTCAAATGGGTCCTCGACCACCTCGACGAGATAAGGGCGGTGCTGAAGGATTGACTCGCGAGGCACTGGGCATTAGGCATTGGTGGCGGTACCTCGTAAAAGAGAATATTGAATATTGAACAGAGAATTTCGAATTTTGAAGTAGAAAAAGAAAAAGAAGAAGATGAATGCGTT
>DAOVLS010000278.1 GCA_030631125.1 Planctomycetales bacterium | reverse complement strand
TGTTGTCGCCCGGCTGATGACTCGCGGGACGCCGAGGCTCTTGAGGATGGATGTCGCCAGTGCGTTGGACTCGAACGCTCCGCCGACGCCGACGATCGCTACGTCCACCTTGTCGAGGCCCTGTGCGACGACAGCCTCTTCGTCAGTGGCGTCCAGCGCCACAGCCAGAGTAACGACGTCGCGCATCTGCTCGACGATCGCCGGTCGTTTATCGACGGCGATGACCTCAGCGCCGGCCGACGCCAGCCCGCGGGCAAGCCTCATCCCGAAACGTCCCAGACCGATTACTGCAAAACGGTTAGAGTTGCTCATATCGGAATTATCTCCATTTAGCAATCAGCATTCAGCAATCAGCATTCAGCATTCAGCGGTCAGACCCGTTGTCTATAACTCTTTTACTGACTGCTGAATGCTGACTGCTGATCGCTTTTTATCCCAGAACCACCTCCTCGCTCGGATAAGTGTATCGCACTGCTCTCAATCGCACTGTCAGCGCCAGCAGCAGCGTCAGTGGGCCTAATCTTCCGATAAACATAGCCCCTATAATCACGTATTTCGCCGCTGTCGTCAAACACTCTGTTGCCCCGCAGGTCAGTCCGACCGTCCCGCAGGCGCTGCACGCCTCGAAGAAAATCTGCATAAACGTCAGCCCCCTGTCGCTGATGGTTACGCACAGCAGCAGCGTAACGGTAACAACCAGCGTCAGGTACAGTCCGGCCAGAGTAACTGCCTTTCTGACGAACGGTTCGGTGATGCTGCGTTTGAAGGCCTCGACGCGCTCACGCCGGCGCAGCATGCACCAGATCGTCAGCACGAGCACAGCCAGTGTGGTGGTCTTCATTCCTCCGGCGGTGCTGGCCGGCGAACCGCCGACAATCATCAACAGGCACATCCATAACTTCCCGCCTGTGCCGAGGTGGTTCATATCGACGGTATTGAACCCAGCTGTACGGGCGGTTACCGATTGAAACACCGCTTCGCGGGCCTGAACGCCTGCGGGCAGGTTTGCCATTGTGTCTTTTTGGACCAGCGGACGATCATTGTATTGTGTGCTTATCGGCGCGCCGAAGGTCTGACCGGTGCCGCTTGATGTCTCAAACATAAACAAACCGACAGCCCCTGCCAAAAGCAGCAAAATCGACATCGACAGGACCATCTTGCTGTGCAGCGTCAGGATTGGCCCTCTGGGATGCTCGGGTTTGGGAAACAGGCTGTACCACAGCGAGCGGACGAGGTCGTAGAGCACCGGAAAGCCCAGCCCACCGAGGAATATCAGCGGAGCCATCACGCCGATAACCTGCCATTTCCCCCGAATTTCGGCCAGGCTGCTGGACTGGAGCGAAAATCCGGCGTTGCAAAAGGCGCTGATAGCGTGAAAGACGCTCGTGAATACGACCTCGGCATTCAGCGACGTCAGCGACGATTCCTTACCGAGAAAGCCCGCCCACATTGTGTACATAACAGCCGCTGCAGCGATTTCTATCAGAAGGGTCGAGATAACTGCGAATTTCACCATCCTTCCGATCCGCCCGATTGTCCCGTCGGCGAAGGTCTGCCCGGCCATAAGGCTCTCGCGGATACTCAAACCCCTCCCGGCAAGCAGCGCGAATACCGTTCCGAAGACCATTATCCCCAGCCCGCCCAGTTGGATCAGCGCAAGGATGACCACCTGCCCGAAACGGGCGAACTGGGTTCCGGTGTCGCGGACGATAAGTCCCGTAACGCAGGTCGCGCTGGTGGTTGTGAACAGGGCGTCCGTGAAGCCGATCTGATTTTCCTGCGGTGTCGCCTTCGGAAGCAGAAGCAGACCGGTACCGAACAGAATCACTATTACGAAACTTCCTATCAGGACCCAGATGGGGTGGATGCCCGCCCCGGCGACCTTGAACTGAAAACCGACCGTTCGTATTACCAGTACGGCGAGGATATACACCTGTGTGATGACGACATAGACGGCGGCGGCTGAAAGGAGCCTTATCTCTATCTGCCCGGTAACGACAGCAATCGCAGTTGCCGCCGTCGCCAGCATCAGGGCGAAATCAATCCAGTTTTCGCGGAGAAATCGTCGGCGGTCGCCGATCAGCAGCAGACGGGCGAAGCGGTCCAGGACGAATGCGCCAAGCACGCAACCCTGCACGACGTGAAGATAAGCGGTCGCCACCGGCGGGGCGTAGAAGCCGTACTCCAGCGCAAGGGCCGTTATCGCCGCCGCCGCCGCAAACGCCATCAACACGTCGAAAAACAACAGCATACGCCGGCGAAAAAGAAACGGACTGACGGGAGCAGGTTGTTCGTCTTTACCGTTCATGCGTTAGTAGTCAGTAGTCGGTAGTCAGTAGTCGGGAAGGGTAGCCTTCTTCTACCGGCTACTGACTACAGGCTACTGGCTACTTTTTTCCTTGTACACAGCTTCGGGGTCGAAGACCTTCTGGGCCACTGTTTCCCATCGGCCTTCGTCGGTAAGTTTGCGATAGAAGCAGGAGCGATAGCCCTTGTGGCAAGCGGCGCCGTGCTGGATAACCTCGACGATCAGCGTGTCGGCGTCGCAATCGGTATAGATGCCCCGGACTTCCTGCGTGTGCCCGGAGGATTCGCCCTTCATCCAGAACTTTTCCCGGCTTCGGGACCAGAAATGCGTCCTTCCGGTCTCGACGGTCCGCTTGAGCGATTCGGCGTTCATGTAAGCCACCATCAACACCTGTTTGTTTTCGGCGTCCACAACGACGGCGGGTATCAGCCCGGAATCATTGTATTTCAGCGCGTTGATTGTCTCTTCCAGTTTGTCCATGTAACAGTTCTTCCCAGTACGTTGCAGGTAGGCAATATGCTAACGTCGCCGCCGACAATGGTCAAAAGCAATTGGATGGGCGCTGCCGGTAACAAATGAATATTGAATAATGAACAAGGAACCTGCCTGCCGGCAGGCAGGTGTCGAATTTTGAAGTAAAAGAAACAAGTCGTCTTCGAGGAATGTTTTTTTACTTCGAAATTCAAAATTCTCTGCTCGTGCTACGCAGCGTTTCGCAGAGTAGTATTCAATATTCAACATTCTCTTTTCCATCGCATCCGGGCTAATCTTCTGGTCAAGTGCGGTGAAAGATATTATGTTATCGCCTTTGAAGCCGGGGCGGGTCCCGGCGGAGCAGAGGAAGGATTCAGACAGTGAGTATTGTTGTGATGAAATTCGGCGGGACTTCCGTAGCCGACGCCGAGAAGGTCCGCGCCGCAGCCCGACGGGTCGTTCAGGCGCACAGCCTGGGGCGGCAGGTGGTCGTGGTCGTCTCGGCTATGGGTAAGACTACCGACAAACTGGTCGATCTGGCAGGGCAGGTAACGCGGCGTCCGCCGAAACGCGAAATGGACCAACTCCTCGTCACCGGCGAACAGGTAACTATCTCACTGATGGCGATGGCGATGGAGAGCATGAGGACCCCTGCTATCAGTTTTACTGCCGGTCAAATAAAGATCGTTACCGACGACGTTCACACGCAGGCGAGGATCAGGCATATTAACGCCCGGCGGATACACCACGAACTGGACGCCGGCAGGGTCGTTATCGTAGCCGGTTTTCAGGGCGTAACCGAAACCGGCGAGGTAACAACGCTCGGGCGAGGCGGGTCGAACCTTACACTGGTGGCCTTGGCGGCTTCGCTGGGCGCGAAACTCTGCGAAAACTATACCGACGTGGACGGCGTCTATACCGCCGACCCGAACATCGTACCCAACGCCCGAAAGATCGCGCGGATCAGTTACGACGAGATGATGGAACTGTCTTCCCTGGGCGCCTCTGTGATGCACAACCGGGCCGTCCTGTTCGCCAAAAAACACAATGTGCCGATACACGTCAGGAGCAGTCTGAACAATAGGAAAGGAACGATGATCGTGTCAGAGACAGAAGAAATGGAACGGATCGTCGTCAGCGGTGCGGCGTTGAAAAAGAACCTCGCGAGCGTTTCTCTGCTGAACGTTCCCGACAGGCCCGGAGTCGCAGCCGGGATATTTCACACCATCGCCGCCGCCAATATCATTGTCGATGACATCATCCAGATCGAAACCTCGCCGAAACTGGCGACGATATCCTTCACCGTCGATCTGCACACTCTGCCGGAAGCCCGCCGACTTTGCCGCCGATTGTGTCGGCAGATGAAAGGCACGACCGTCGAGTTCGAGAAGAACCTCGCGAAGGTCTCGGTTATCGGGCTGGGAATGAAGGTCCACACGGGCGTGGCTGAACGGATGTTCGCCGCACTAGCCGGTGGCAGCATCAATATCCGTAACATAACGACCAGCGAGATAAAAATCTCCTGCATCATCGACCGGTCCGACGGACCAAAGGCGCTCCGACTGGTCCACGACGCATTCGACCTCGG